>NZ_JANMZH010000049.1:0-6215 GCF_031383065.1 Microcoleus sp. OTE_8_concoct_300
GGCATCGTGACAGCCCGCGGCAACGTCCAAATCAACTATCCAGCCCGCCAAATACAAGCAACCGCAGCTCAAGCTCAATACTTCAGCCGCGAGCGCCGGATCATTCTCAGCGGAGATGTTTACGTCTTGCAGCAGGGCAACAGCCTGCGCGGTGAAACCATAACATACCTCATTGACGAAGGGCGGTTTATTGCCCTGCCGGACAACCCAGGACAGGTAGAATCGGTCTATCTGGTTGCCCCAGAACAAGATGCTGCAGCCCAAAACGTGGTGGGCCCCAAACCAGCCCCGGTTAATCCCAATTCCGGTGTTAAACCGCCGGCAAGCCCCCCAACAGCTCCCAGGTAAAAATAGCTAGTGGCAGCGAAATTTCGCATCGATAAAAACATACTACTTGGGATAGATGCGAAATTTCTTATTTTATAAATTAAAAAACAGGAGATTGTAAAATATCCACTTGAGACTCGATCGCACAAAGCTGCAGTTTGAAATTTAGCTAACCAGACGGGAATCCCCACACTATACCGATCAAAGGTTAGTGTGGGATGAAAGGCGCGTGAGACGATGATTCCACCTGTTTATGACCTCAAAAGTATAATCTTGAGCACTGAACAGGTAGATGACGAGAAAAACAAAATCTTTATTTAATGAGCCAATTTTGTTTTTCTCTATAATTTTAAAATTACTTGACACAAAATAGCATTTTCTGGTACATTATTGCTAAATAAATGCGTAAAATTCGTAGCGCAGTGAAGACAACATACCAGTATCAATTTTATCCCGACACTAATCAAAAGTTAAGCCTTAACCACTGGCTGAGAATTTGCCGTTATTGGTATAACAGACAGTTAGGAGATCGATTTGATTGGTGGGAGATGAACCGCACTACTGTGAATGCTTGTCCATTGATAGCCAGCATTTCTGCGCCCCGGGAAAAGCCAAACTACTACTCTCAAAAACAACAATTGCCAGTCATCAAAAAAGACTTAGTAAAAGTTTTTTATAGTGGCGAGCTATTGGACTTTAAACAGGTAGATTCAACTATCCTGCAAGATGTATCTAAGCGAGTACATAAAGCATTTGAACGGTTTATCGTAGGTGATAGTAAGGGTGGAAAGTCGGGTAGACCCCGATTTAAAACTGAAGCAGATTACCGAACGATGACTTTTTCTACGGCTAATAATGATTGGATTAAATTGGTTCGCAAGAATTGGATTTATATTCGATTGCCGAAATTAGGGGTCATAAAAGTTCGGATGCACCGCAGGGTCCCCGATGGATTTACCATCAAGCAAGCTAGTGTAACCAGCAAAGTTGATGGTTGGTTTTTTCAATTAATGCTTGAAGACTCTTCTGTTCCCGAGTTCACACCTGACAAAATTAGCCCAAATTGGGATAATTCAATTGGGTTGGATGCAGTGCTGAATGAAGATGTCTATTTGGCAACGTCGTCAGGTGAGAAATTACCCTCGTTAAAACCGCTTCGTAAAAACCAAGCCAAGTTAGACCGTATCTCAACCAAACGAAATAAACGGAAACGAGGTTCTAAGTCGAGACGTAAATTAGCTAAAAAAGAAGCAAAACAACATCAAAAAATAGCTCGTTCTCGTCAAGATTTCCACTATAAGACTGCTCACAAATTGGTGAGGTCGGGAGCTAAATTCTTTTTTCATGAAGACTTAAACTTGAAGGGCTTAACTAAACGGAACAAAGCCAAGCAAGATAATGATGGAACTTACCTGCCGAACGGTCAGTCAGCTAAGTCAGGGCTAAATAAGTCTTGGTTGGACGCTGCATTTTGTCAATTTTTTAAGACGCTGGACTACATAGCCGAAAAAGCTGGATCAGTCGTCATTTCACAAAAGCCTGCCTACACCTCAATGGTTCTGTGTTATCGGAATGAAATTATTTTCACCGATTGCGGTATTCGAGACTATTGGGATGAGCAAAATTCTTTGATGGTCGATCGCGATATTAACGCAGCGATCAATCGGAAAAGACTGGGGTTGGACGTTTTCCCCAGTATAAAATGCCGTAGTGGGAATCTTTCTGTAGCAGGAACTATGGATAACAGTACCACGAAGGAAATTTTGTATACCCTTCATCGGGCTGCAAAGAAGCCTACATCGAGCTGAGTACAGCTACGATGTAGGAGTATGTCACCTTGTAGAGGTTGCCGGGAGCGAAAATGAAAATTGTACTCGAAAATATTCACAAATCCTACGGAAAACGCAATGTAGTTAGTCGCGTCAACCTTTCGGTAGCCCAAGGAGAAATCGTAGGACTGCTCGGCCCCAACGGTGCCGGTAAAACCACAACATTTTACATCGCAACCGGATTAGAAAAACCAAATCAAGGCACCGTTTGGCTAAATGATTTAGACATCACTAAATTGGCGATACACCAGCGAGCACATTTGGGAATTGGCTATCTGGCTCAAGAAGCAAGCATTTTCCGGAACATGAGCGTGCGCGACAACATTTTATTAGTCCTAGAACAAACTCAAGTGCCGCGCTGGGAATGGCGCGATCGAGTCGATTTCCTGTTGCAAGAATTTCGCTTAGAAAAAATAGCATCGAGTTTGGGAATTCAAATCTCTGGGGGAGAAAGGCGGCGGACTGAATTGGCCAGAGCATTAGCCGCAGGGCGAGACGGGCCGATGTTCCTATTTTTAGACGAACCGTTTGCAGGCGTCGATCCGATCGCCGTAGACGAAATTCAAACCATTATTGCTAAACTGCGCGATCGCAAAATCGGCATCCTCATCACCGATCACAACGTCCGAGAAACCCTCGAAATTACCGATCGAGCCTACATCATGCGAGACGGCCAAATTTTAGCCTCCGGGGCTGAAGAAGAACTCTACAGCAACCCTTTAGTGCGGCAGTATTACTTGGGCGACAGCTTCGTGCGATAGTCTTTTGAATGCATTCGGCAAACGGTCGAATTTGAGATTTTAGATTTTAGATTAAGGAGCAATCTGCGACAACGCGCCACTATGAAAATAGCAATATCCAATTCTTTGAATCCCATCAACTGGCTGCCGAGAATTTCAGTAATGGACTGGTACATTACCAAAGAACTAATCGGGCCATTTCTCTTTGGCGTCGGACTCTTTACATCCGTCGCCGTCACAGTTGGAGCCTTATTTGAATTAGTCCGCAGAGTAACAGAATCCGGCCTCCCCTACAGCGCCGCCATAGAAATTTTTCTCCTGCAAATTCCCTACTTCGTAGTATTGGCTTTCCCCATGTCAATGCTGCTAGCAACCTTAATGGCCTACAGCCGAATGTCCAGCGACAGCGAACTCATCGCCCTCCGCAGTTGCGGAGTTAGCGTTTACCGATTGATACTGCCTGCAGTGATTATGAGTTTAATTGTTGCCGGCTTCACCTTTGCTTTGCAAGAGTTAGTCGTACCCGCCGCCAGCTACAGAGCTACTCTGACTTTAGACAGAGCCCTGAAGCGAGAAAAACCGATATTTCAAGATAGAAATATTATCTACACAGAATTTCGCAAACCAGAAAAAGGCGGCGACGAAACCCTGGCACGCTTTTTTTATGCTGAACAGTTTGACGGCCAGCGAATGAAAGGTTTAACAATTATCGATCGCTCCACCCCAGGCCTCAATCAAATCGTTTCTTCAGAATCAGCTACTTGGAATCCCTCAGAAAATACCTGGGATTTTTTCAACGGAACCGCTTATATAGTTGCTCCTGACGGCTCTTACCGCAATATAGTTAGGTTTCAACATCAGCAGTTGCAACTCCCCCGCACGCCCTTAGATTTAGCTGCTAGAGCGCGGGATTTCAAGGAAATGAACATTGCCCAAGCTTTAGAGCGTTTGGATATCCTTAAAAACAGCGGCGATGAACCGCAAATTCGCAAATTACAGGTGCGAATTCAAGAAAAATATGCTTTTCCTTTCGTGTGCCTGGTATTTGGTTTAGTGGGAGCAGCTTTGGGAACTCAACCGCGCCGCTCCGGCCGAGGAACGAGTTTTGGTATTAGCGTAGTTGTGATTTTTACTTACTACGTATTTTCTTTTATCACCAGTTCTATGGGCGTGAAAGCTGTTTTGACTCCGATTCTGTCGGCTTGGCTGCCGATCGTGTTTGGCTTGGGAATCGGAGGATTGTTGTTGGTGCGGGCTGCTTCTCGGTAAGTTTTACCAATAACATTGGGAATGGGTGATTGGGAATTGGGAATTGGTAATATCCTTTTCGTTGCCGAACTTCCTTTATTTAAGGATTAGCAAAAGTATTGATTTTGCCGCCGCCAATGTAGCGTCCTGGAGTCAGGGAGCGGGGTGTAGAAAAAGGTTGCGGTTGAATGGGCTGCCCGCCCTGATTTGTGTTTTGGGGAACAACTCCAAAGTTAGGCGGATCCGGCAAGTTAAGCTGACTCGGTTGAGCTGGTTGAAATTCAGAATTCGCTGAATTAGGAGATAACTGAGGGCTAATTATCTTGCTTGGGCCACCAGCACTCGGAAAGGGGGACTGTCCGACATTGGGAAGTAGAGGTATTGGCGAAGGTGTGGGAACTGGAAGTGCAGTCGGTTGAACTTCTGGTGCGAAGCCGGAACCAGATAAATTAGTTTGGTAGGGATTTTTCGGCAAAGCCACCGTTGCAGCCCCTGCATTAATTTCGGGGAGGTTCGGTACTCTGGAATTTAACCCAGCAAATGATTCAGTGACTGTAGCTGTCGGGTTTAATAATTCTTGAGATTCCTTGATCGCAGTATTTGTCGGAGCCGCAAGTGGGGGAAGTGCTGCAGGAACATTCACAGGATTTGCTCCAGCTTGAACTGTAGCGGTGGTTGGGAGCAAATTTGCCGCATTTGCCGCAGCCGGAGCCGGGGCTGGTCGATCGAGCAATGTAGCCGAGTCGGCAGTTTTCTGAGCCGCAGTCGCCGTTGCCTCCGTGTTAGTAAGGACGTATTTTTTCATAGCTGCTTGCAGCGGACTCAAAGGAAGAGAATTTTCGTTTTGTTTGCCTGAATTAGCAGCACTCGAGGCCTGGGATAAAGTTGCTGTCGCTCTACTCCCAGACTCAGGCTCGATCGTTTTTATCCCGGACATCAGTCCCCCACTGCCAAATAAACTCAAAGCTGATGTCGCGTCTGAACTTGGCAAGCTGGAATTTTGGGGGTTATTGTTTGCGGTTCCGACAGCAGGATTTGCTAAATTTGGCAAGGGCAAAAATCTGCTGCTTGCCACCCGCTTGGGGGCTGAAGATGGCTGAGGAATTCCACCACCCCGAGCGCTAATTTCCTCGAATAAACCTTGGCTTTTTACTACTGATGAATTTAACAAGTTCAGTGCAGAAGAAGTAGAGCCATTTAACTGATTGACTAGCACTGGTAAGCTGTCGATTTCCGCCGCAATGGCGCTATCTTCGGCAGACAGCCCCGGCAGCGAACCTGAATTGTTTGAGGCAGCTTCTTCTTCGCCATCTATGCTCAACCTTTCTGGATGTACAGAGACCTCCCAGATAAATACCCCCCCCGCACACAGCACGGCTAGCGGAGCCCAAACGGCCGGTTGCGTCCAGTGGCGCAACCGCGCTATCAGATAGCGGACAGATGTAAATCGCTTAAAACTTGACATAGTTTTGCTTCCATCCGAGCCTGCGGATTTAAAACTATTTTTCGTAGTTTACCACAGGGAGCTTGATTATTTTTGCTGTCCCGGGGTAAGTGCGATCGCGGAGCATATCGGTTTTGCTTTTACTGTCCCTGTGCGATCGTCTCGCTATAAGTAACTTCGCTGTGGCAGACCACTCCCAAAAAACGCTTTTTACTCGGATCACAGATGCTCAAGGTGCGATCGGACTTTTGATTGAAAGTTGCCCCTTATCAATGCAACAGGTGAAAATCCCTAACCCACAGGTAGAAATATGTCTTGCTTTCCTCAAATCAAGGGGGATAAGATGATAAAATTTGATGGGACGCGGTGCCCGGCCTGCCGGGCGTGTTAGCCGAGGGACGTGAAAGCAAAATGTCAAGGCAAAATGTCAAGGCAAAATTGGCAATTGCTGAGAACAACACCCAAGGAAAGAGAGAGAGGAAATTGGTCACCAACCCCAGCCTAAAGGCATGGGGCAAAGAAGAGAAAGGCTCACCACCTTTTAAATCTGAGACTAAAACAGTGTCTAGCTTGCGGGTCAAGAACCCAAACTGAACTATCTGGTGGTGGTACACCGAACGACGTTAC
>NZ_JANMZH010000062.1:0-1863 GCF_031383065.1 Microcoleus sp. OTE_8_concoct_300
AATAGATTATTTGAATCCATTGAAAAACTAGAATTACTATTACATAAACTTTTAAATGAAGGAGAACTAATTATGAAATGGAACCGAAAAATAAAAAATAAAGGTAACTTGGTTAATGCAGTTTAGATGTCGAACAGCTTATCCCGTACCCGTAACCGAGTAGGATTCGCCGCCAGAATAGATTTCTTGCACCGTCATTTGGTTTTCCGTCAAAGTTCCGGTTTTGTCGGAACAGATGACGGTAGCGCCGCCGAGGGTTTCCACAGCAGGCAATTTGCGGACGATCGCGTGGCGATTTGCCATCCGGGAAACGCCTACGGCTAGGGTGACGGTGATGACGGCGGGTAAGCCTTCGGGAATTGCGCCGACAATCAGGGCGACTGCGGGTTCGACTGCTTCTTTAAAGGCTGAAACTCCCGCAGGGACTGGCCGCCCCAATCTGACGGCGAAGGTCAAGGTTGCCATTCCCAACACGAATAACAGCCAGTTTTGACTGAATTGGTTGAATTTGCGGGTTAAGGGGGTGGTGAGGTCGATGTGCCGATCTAATAGTTGGGAGATTTTGCCTGTTTCGGTTTTATTGGCGATCGCAATTACGATGCCGCTAGCTTGGCCAAAAGTGACAAAACTGCCGGCATAGGCCATGTTATCCCGTTCTGCTAGTGGCGTTTCTTGTGGCAGAACTAAGTCTCCAGACTCTCCTAATTCTTTTTCGACAGCAACAGATTCCCCGGTGAGTCCCGATTCGTCGATTTGCAAGTCGCGGACTTTCACTAAGCGCAAGTCTGCCGGTACTTTGTCGCCGGAAGTCAGGGTTACTAAGTCGCCGACAACGAGTTCTTTGGAGGGAATTCTTAATTTTTTGCCGCCCCGAATGACTGTGGCTTCGGTGGTGACAGCTTGGGCTAGGGCTTCAATTTTTTTCTCGGCTCCAGCTTCTTGGATGAAACTAATAGTAGCGTTGGTGGTTGTTACGCCCCAAATTACGCTAGCGTTTAGCCATTCTCCGATCACTGCTTTGATTAAACCTGCACTCAGCAAGATGATCAGGAGGGGTTGGTTAAATTGCAGGATAAATTTTAACCAGGCTGGTTTCCCTGCTTTAACCGTTAGTTCGTTGGCCCCGAATTTCTGTTGGCGATGGTTGGCTTCTGTCGGTTCTAAACCGCTTTCCAGGTTGGTTTCTAAGATTGTTGCAACCTTGGATACTTCTAGGTAGTGCCAATATTGCTCTGCTACGTCTACATCGTTAGCCGCTCTTGATGGCATGATTCTTCCTGAATATTGGGGGTGTCTGACGAGCTTTGAGCGCTCCTTAATAGGCACGCTCAATACAACTCATCGCTCGTTGGAGGGTGAATATATTGAGCGGCTTAATTGTTTGTTGATTGCTTTAACGGGCTGTGAGTTAGATCCATATTACAAGCGATGTGGTCGTTTGTGGCAAGAGACTTGGGGAATTTTTTCCGGCGCTAAATCTTGTTTGGGACTTGGTGGCTGAGGTGGGGAAAAGTCGATCGAGTTTCTTGACATTTGGCAAATTTTAGGTGTGGTTGAAGAAAGAGGGAAGAAGGCAGGAGGCAAAAGAAAAATGCTCCCACTCCCCCTCTCTCCTCCTCCCCCGCTCCCCCACGGACGATCGCATATAGCAATCCTAAATCATTCAGATAAATTTGTAGGGGTAGTGCCAAGAGTGCCTACCCCCTATCTATCGGGGCAACCACGGGGGGATTGCCCCTACAATAGACCTCTTGCAAAAATAACTAGGACGGGCTCTTCGGCCCATCCCACAAGAGTTATTTTTTCTTGTGGGTTGGGCCTATTAGCCCGTCCCATCAATTGATGAAAAGGACTTTTGCAAGA
>NZ_JANMZH010000067.1:0-14961 GCF_031383065.1 Microcoleus sp. OTE_8_concoct_300
TCGCCGCCGCCGACAACATCGTTGCCTTGGCCGCCAAAGACTGTATCGCTCCCCGATCCGCCGAGTACGGTGTCGTTGCCTCTGTCGCCAGAAACCAAGTCATTGCCATCGCCACCGTCTATCAGGTCATCACCTTTACCGCCAAAGAGGAAGTCATCGCCGGTGCCGCCAGCGACCACATCGCTGCCGCTGCCTGAAAGGATGGTATCGTTGCCGTCGCCGCCGCCAACACTGTCATTGCCGCCGCCCGACAGAATCAGCTCGTTGCCACTGCCACCAGAGATGACATCAGCGCCCGCAAAAGTCTGGATGATATCGCTGCCCTGGCCGCCGTTCAACCTGTTGCTTTGGCCTTCGATGCCGATAACGGTAAAGCCACCGCCACCGACACCTCCAGCTAGTGAACTTGCTGGTTGTGTTGGATTAGTTACCTGTGTCATTTACACTCCTCCTAAAAGATGAATCATTTTTCTACAATACACTTTTGTCTGCTATACAAAACCTGGCTAAGCTTATATAAGCTCCACCATTCAACTAGAAATACTTTCCAGATGGTCTGCTTCCTGCTTCTACCAAGGGAGTCGGCTCCTACTTGTCCACAGGCGTAAATTCGGGTGGAGCAGCACCCTATTTTTCAACTGAGTACAACTGTACAACTATTTTTTTTGAAGCTTTTAGCCCATGAAACCGGACATCGGTTGAGACCCTAATTGACCCGGCTGCCATAAGTTGTCATGTAATTTAAATTGTCCGTAAGGAGAGCGGGATCGCGAGTGGAATTTTGTATTCCTTGAGCAGCAAATATCGGTTGTTTCCTGCTTTGGACCCTCGACTCCACCACTCCCTCCCTCCTCTAACACCAAAATATTTCAGCTAAACGTTTGTGAGTGTATCATACCGAGCTTCGATGCGGCTAGTCATTTTTAAAACAATAGCCGGGAAATACACATAAACCATTTTTAATCGGAGTATGCTCTCAAGATTGAGAAATCGCACCGGGCCCGCGGGCACTGTCGATCGCCGGGAAGTTCGATCGCCCGCAATGGGGCTGGAACTCAGTTGCGATTTTTCAGTACACTTTTGTTGACAAGACTTTTGGTTTTCGCCAATAGTTCCCCAGAAATCAAAATTTTTTAGCTGGCTTTCAAAGCAAGCCCGCGCACCCTCGAGCCCGCATTCAATCAAAAGTGCGTCCCAACACAGTCCCGGACGGACTCTTGAGGCTCATCACCTTGATTTTTCCACCGAAATCCCTCGCGCTCAACGCAGGATTTTGGCTAAAAAACCCAGTTTTTCAACCAAAATCGGTCATTTCAGCCGCCATGAGCCGCATCCATCCCGACAATCTGACAATGCAGCGCTTGTGTTCTGAAGTTGGGATGAACGGTGGGCCAGTAGAGTTGTGAAGGTACTGTCAGTCGATTTGAGATTTTAGATTTTAGATTTTAGATTTTAGATTTACTCCACAGATGAATCTGGGACTTTGAACTAGGATCTAAAATTTTGGGCCTCGGGCGACTCCTGTCGGAAACTTGTATCCATTTTGGGGCGCGGTCAAAGCTGAGAATAAGCTGCAGCGCATCTTGTACCAGTTTATAAACAGAATGTAACAGCAGGCCCGCGATCCAAACCCCGTCATCAATCATTCCCCATCTAAAATCTCAAATCGAGAATCTCAAATCGTATTAATTGTCTGTTGGTTCCCGAGACAGTGTCAAACAGAAAAATATGCGATCGCCCTGCCCCGAGCCTCCGTAAGTTTTTATATAATTAGATTTGATCAATACTTCGGACAGTTGTTAACCCTCATTTGTCACTTTCGGCAAAAAATAATCAGGAACGCTTAGAGCATAAGACTTTTACCAAAAATCCTGATTTCAGCAATTCTGTTAGAAAATAAACGCTCAAATGCTCGCTATATCTACAGTTAAAAATTTGGCTGATATTTTTTTTTCCCAGAGTTACAAAAGAGGGTTAATTGCCAACAGTAGAATCATGGTTCCAGGGCAATATGCTTGCACAGGGCAACAAGGACTACAAACTCAAAACCTAAATTCAATTGTGCGGACTCGTCGCAAAAGCTAAACCCGGTTTCTTCGGAGATTTATCCTTACCAAACGCAAAACTCGTACAAACCGGGTTTCTAGCTACCTATGCGTCGGCCATGAAACAGTCCCAAGTATTGATTGGATAATTTACAGCCAACCTCAGAGGCTGTATCAAAAGTGGCAAAGGATACCAACTTAGGCTAATCCCCTGACCATAAGCCGAATCATCGAACTGATCATCCTTGCTCAAGCCTCGATACCAATTGAGCCAACCAAAAGTTTGTTCAACCACCCATCTTTTTTTCAGTAAAACAAAGCCTTGGGTCTGTTGCGGTCGTAAAACCACCTGAATCATCCATCCCCAGCTATCCATCACCGATTTGAAAAACGGAGGGTCGCTCTCACCCCATCGACCCAGATCAAATACAGCCGTGAAACCCTTTGTCCCATCTGGTAGACCGAAAGAGAGAACCTGTTTGCTCGCTTCATGTTCAGAAACACTTGCTCCTGTGACCACCACGCGTAGCACTAATTAAAGTCAGCTTGGCATTCATACGCAACTTTCTGCCTCGGTATCGAGAGACAGGGGACATAGCAGCGAAGCCGCAAAGGGGAGCTCGTCGTTCTAAGATTAAAGGAAAAAACGAAGAATTATTACAAAAACTTGTAAAGGATCAAAATGATATATATCTGCCAGAACTTCAAGGCTCCCTTTTAGACCGCACGGGCCTAGAAGTTAGTGAATCTAGTTTATGCCGCCAGCTCAATCGACTAAAATTAGGGCAAAAAAAAAGTTTAATAGCCAGTTAACAGCTCTCTGAAAAAGTTCAAAAGCTGCGCTATGAATCGAGGATTTGGCTAGATAGTATAGATGTAAAAAACATTGTATTAATTGATGAGACGGGTTTACATCTAGCCACAGGTGCGAAGGTATGGCAGATGTAAAGGAGGAGAACGAGTCTATGATGAGCGACCAGGAAATCCGGCAAAAAATGTCACTTTAATTCGGGTAATGAGTGATGAGGGTTTAATTGCCGATATGACTTTACCGGGTGGTCTAAACACGCCTAGTTTTTTGGCTTACCTTGAGAAAATATTACAGCAGCAGTTATGAGTTGGCGCAATTGTAGTTATGGATAATTTATCTGTTCATCATGCCGAAGCCGTCGAAAGTTGGATTGAATCTGTCGGACAAGAGAGTGAAATTCTGATCTCCCTACTCGCCAGATTTATTTCCCATCGAGTTGTCTTGGTCAAAAATCCAAGTAATTCTCTGTTATGAAGCAGCTTGAACTTCAAATGTTCTTGAGGAAGCGATTACTAAAGCTATTAATGCTATTACTGATGAAAATGGTTTCAACTGGTTTTATCACTGTGGTCTATTTTTAGAGCCAATTAGATTTTTAATTTTTGTGGTAGATTTGATGGCAAATAGCTGTAACTTGAAATATTAACTTCTCCCCCCATATTTTATGGCTAATTGTTAACTTCGAGCGGCTCACTAACTAACGATTAGCAATTTCCCGGACTTTTGGTTCGGCCTTCATAGAAAAGCTCTACTATTTATTCCGATGGTTTGCTTGTAGTTGCGCTGTTGACCCGTTGGAATTGCTCTGGCTGTCGTACCTGTAGAGGTGATCGTCGCTCTGGAAAATATAATTGATGGAAGTAGCTGCATAGTAGGCCAGCGCTAGCAGCGACACTAGATTAAGAATTCTATAAATTGGTTTCTCAGACACTTGGTTCATTTTTACTCCTCCTTTTTATGCAAATAGCAAATCTGGATACAGTGACGGCACTTTTTTTGAGAAGTTCCTCAACATCCAGCACCTCTAAAAATTTCGCTCGCGTTATACACTCCTGATGCCCGATCGCCAAAAATAAGTCGTAGTTGAGATATGCAACAGTTTTTGTTGCCTGTTTCATATTGCATTCTCTGGCTTTGATTATCTATCTAACTGTGGTAATAGTTAGGCAATTTGGGCGCAAACAAACTTTACAATTGCCTGTTTAAATCTGCTACAATTTGAAGATATCGCGCTGGAAAAGGTTGTAGGGCAAGGAGCCTAGCTGTTTTTGAACAGCAATGATTTTCCCAAATTCGATTAATGGTGCGCAGTGACCGGAGGTAATAAAAATTCTTAAATTGGTCAGCAGCAGGCTAAAATATGTCTAAAGTTATACTTTTCCAAGCAACAGGCCGTCTTACTTTGCATATTAATTTTGAGCTGGGTTGAGGTTGCCGGTAATTTTTGAGTAATAAAATGTTGCGGTCGCTGTCCGACAATTTGGGTCTGATACTTGGGTTCTGACAATTTTGACGCTCCTGGCACCATTAAATCACGATATGACAGAAGAAAAGTAGGCGTCAGTCGATTTGAGACTTCGGGCCCAGAGGTTCGGCGTAAGCGAGCGTGGAGTTGCGCGAGCGTCGAACGATTTGAGATTGGAGATTTACTCCACAGATGAATCTGGGAGCTTGAACAAGAGTCTAAAATTTGGCGCGGATGGCGACTCGTGTCGGAAACTTATAAGCTGTTTAGCATTTAAACTGCGTATTTCAGAGGCTGAAACCCAATAGTTGCTTAGATAGCCTCGGAGATTTAAATGGTGAACAGCTTATCCGTTTTTGGGCGGGATAAAAAAGCAGAAGGCAAAATTTTATATCGGTAAAAAAATACTGTTTTAGGATTCAGATTTTTTATTTAATTCTACCTTATAGCTACTTTTTTTTACTATCAAACAAGATGATTAACTCGCTGCCAGGAGCGATGCACCCGGATAATTGAGGAGGAGATAACCGACTGTGTGTAAGCCAGTTACTTGAACAATTTATTATAATTCTTGCTCGCATTGAGCTGTTTGTAAAACAGACTTTTTGCTGGTAATTTGCCAAATGGATAGGGGCACAACAACAGGCCAAACCAGAGGGCCGATTACTAAGGCTATCCAAGATATTAAGTCTTTTTTAGATGTCGCAGTATCGTTCCAAAAACTTTTGAACCAAACAAGAAAAACGATTAAGGTAATCGAAAAGTAGCTAATCATTATCATTTTTTTACCTGCCTGCCTGCCTATAGACGAGATTGAAGTATTGATAATTATTGTAACTCAGGGTTGGGCTCGCCGATCGCAACTTTAGGCCCTGGGGTGCAAGCTGCAAGTGTCTAAAACCCAAAGTTTCACACATCTGGGAGTTCAGAGCCTGCGATGTCGAGCGGACGCACTCCCGCAGGATATGCGGCGCGGGGCGCTCAAAGTTTTGCGCTCAGGACTTTTCGAGGTTTCGTCAAACCTTGAGGCTACCACCGCAATCACAGCTTATGTGATCGAGGTCTTTGGTTCTCTGTGATTTAACAGAGGTATACTCGCAGACATCGGTCACAAATCGAGCTAAGAACAATCACACAGCTTAGTGGAGTGCAATCACCCTACTCTGTTCTCAAATGCTCGATATTAGAATAGTCGAGTTCAACGAGATTTCATGGAAGCTCTGACTTTAAAATCCGATTGCGCGATCGCGGAACTGTTCTATCAAGTCACCCATTCAGGCAATCTGACTCGCACTGAAAGCCACGGACTGCGCGCACTCGGAGAAAGCGCTCTCAGCGAAGACGCCCGAGATGCAGCCAACCGCCTGCTTCACGCCATCCGCCGCGGATGGGTCAGGATTTCCGATTAGTCCCCTCACACAGGAAGTTGAGATCGGTATTTTTACTTTCTCTCCTGTCAAGCTTTGCCAACAATAAGATTGAAGTGAGTAGGTCGCTCCATTAACCCTCTCAAAAAAAAATTGTACTGCGATCAAACAACTCGAACCCGGTTTCTTGAAGAAGCCGGGATTTGGGATTTGAAGCAGCCAGTCGATTTTAGATTTTAGATTTTAGATTTTAGATTGGAGATTTTAGGTTTTAAATTTTAGATTTTAGATTTACTCCACAGATGAATCTGGGATCTTGAACTAGGGCCTAAAATTTTGGGCGGATGGCGACTCCTGTGTGAAACTTGTATCCGTCTTTGGGGGTAATTAAGTAGATACACGGAAAAATCCCCACATCAATAAACCAGGTAAATGCACGTAAAAGCTGGTTTCTAAACACCGTAAAAGCTTTACATTGAATTAAGCCTAGCGATATACCTAGCAGTAAGTAGTAATCTATAAATAGATACATCTTAATTTATTTGTCACAGTCTCTTAACAAAAAGTAGAGATTTGGGAATTGCCAAAAGCGAGGAATCTGGACGGGGTTTGTGTTTCGAGTTGCAGGGCGATCGAGGAAAAATCCGATCCCAAAGTCCCGCTGACACAAATCACTAATCAAAACCCAATCGATCACATTTACTCGCGTAGTTGAATCACATAAATAGTGGCCAAATAAGTCAATACTATCAAAAGTGAGTTCAAACAAAAAAACCGATGATCACCCAAACATTTTTACCTCAATTTACTATTGCAGAGTTAGTCTTTCAGGTATATCACTCCGGTCTGCTGACTCCCACTCACCGACAACAGCTCAAGACAGCGCTGTTAAATGACTGTCTTACTGAAGAAGATCAAACAGCCATCAACCGCTTGCTCCACGCCGTTCGCCGGGGCTGGCTGAAAGTCGTAGATTAAATTCTCGCCCAAATATTTTTTTGTCGCTCCTCTCTACATGAACTGTCAGTCGATTTTAGATTTTAGACTTCCGCGTGAGGCTTCGGCGAGCGCTTAGTCGAGTCGCGCTCACTCGAACAATTTGAGATTTGAGATTTACTCCACAGATGAATCTGGGATCTTGAACAAGAGTCTAAAATTTTTGCCTCTCCACCACAGGAGTCCGGGGCTTGTCTCGATTTTTGGGCCCGGTCCGATGAACGCAGAATTAAATCCCCTTAATAAAATCAGGCATGAGCCTCAATGTAGGGTGCGCCACCAGCACCCTGCGGTTTTAACTTTTATTTTGCCAGCTTATTTAGTCAGAGATTTTGCCGTCAGGCATCATCGCCTCTCTCAGATTCGCTTCATCCAGATTTGTCCCGCGCAAAGAAGCTTGATGCAAGTTTGCTCCCCGGAGATTTGCTCCCTTGAGAGAAACTCCGCTCAAATCTGCTAGATGGAGATTTGCACAGCTCAAGTTAGCTCCGCTCAAATCGGCTCCCTTCAAATCCGCTTTTTCGAGATTTGCTTCCGTCAAATTTGCCCAACTCAGATTTGCTTGAGTTAGGTTAGCATGGCTGAGGTCAGCTTGTGTTAAGTTCGCGTCGGTTAAATTTGCTTTGCTGAGGTTGATGGAGCAAAGTTTTACTTCTGTCAAGTTTGCACCTTGCAAGTTAGCGTTAACTGCATAAACTTGAATCAAAATTGCCCGCTGAAGGTTTGCATCTCTCATGTCTGCACCCCTGAGACTCGCCCCCGTTAAATCGGCCCCGCTGAGCAGGACACTCCGCAAGATGGCTCCGCTCAAGTTTGCTCCCACCGCCTCGCATTCGCCAAAATTAGCGGACATGAGGTTGGCTTGGGAGAGGTTGGCTTGGCTGATATCTGCTTGATACAGAGTGGCTCTGTAGAGGGTGAGACCCATCGCACTGGCACCCTTTAAACTAGCTTGACTCAGGTCAATATCGCGCAAATTTGTCCTTGACATATGGACACCGCTCAGGTCTACTTTGTGAAAAACCCGTTCTCCGGCTGCATACCGTCTGAGAAGTTCATCTGCATCCATGTCATTTCCCCCAAAATATTTAATAATACCTTTGATATTTCAATAATATTAGGCATGAGCGACCTTTACGTTTCTTGGTCTGAATACCATCGAAAAATTGAGGATTTGGCTGTAAAAATTGATGAATCTCAGTGGAAATTCGATCGAATTGTCTGTCTGGCGAGGGGAGGGCTGCGGGTTGGGGATACTCTGTCGCGGATTTTCGACAAACCTCTGGCGATTTTAGCGGCCTCGTCCTATGGTGGGGCAGAGGGAAAAGTCCGGGGTGCGATCGAGTTTGCCCGCGATTTGACAATGGTGGGCGATAATTTGGGCAGCCGCATTGTCCTGGTTGACGATTTGGTGGATTCGGGAATTAGTTTAGATCAAGGTATCGCTTGGCTGAAGAGTCGCTACGGCGAGGATATTCAGGAAATTCGGACTGCTGTAGTCTGGTACAAGGCTTGTTCTGTTGCAAAGCCGGATTATTATGTAGATTATTTGGCTGAGAATCCTTGGATTCACCAACCTTTTGAAATGTACGAAAAGATGAGTGCGGCTGATTTGGCGGCGAAAGTTGGGAGTTAGTCAATAAAAGACTAAAATTAGGTCAATTTTTTATAGGGTTTTGCCGATATTTTGCACTTTTTGGCCGAGTCCGTTAGGGGGGGAAACCCCTGGCTCATCGCTAAAGTCCTCTCAAAGAAAACTGAATATTTATTAAGGTTGGGCAGTCGGTTTGAACTGAGATGTTGCACCATTCTCAATAAGCTTTTTATGAACAGGCAAGATGCCTGTTCCACAAAGAGTGAATTTTCTTGTGGAACAGGCATCTTGCCTGTTATTGAGAATAGTGCAAGATGTTAGTTTGAACCGACTTTAGCTATGAGACGGGGAATTAATTCACTCCTAGGGCTTGTGGGTAAGTGCAAGTCGGCTGATACAATTAGCGAACCGAAAGAATGCGATCGCCTAATTCCATAGTTTTTGCCAAAACTTCCTGCCGCGCCCACCGATCCGCCGCCAAAATATCGTCTAAACCAGGGCTTTCACAGTTATCGGCTTGATGTTTGTCACAGGCGTTCTCAATCAACTTAGGAATATCCAAAAACTGAATCTTTTCCTCCAAAAACAGGGCTACCGCCTGTTCATTTGCCGCATTCAGCACCGCAGGCATCGAACCGCCCGCACGTCCCGCCGCATAAGCCAACTGCATACAAGGATACTTTTCGTGGTCGGGTTCTCGGAAAGTCAAATCCCCAGCTTTTACCAAATCCAGCCGTTCCCAATCTGTATGAATTCGCTCCGGCCAAGACAAAGCGTAAAGCAGCGGCAATCGCATATCCGCCCAGCCCAATTGCGCCAAAACCGAAGTATCTTGCAACTCAATTAACGAGTGAATTATGCTCTGAGGATGGATGACAATATCAATGTCGTCATAATCCATCCCGAACAAGTAATGAGCCTCAATTACTTCTAATCCTTTATTCATCAAAGTAGCAGAATCAATCGTGATTTTCGGCCCCATCGACCAATTCGGATGTTTCAAAGCATCGGCTACTGTTACTCCTGCTAATTTGTCGATCGGCAAATCTCGAAAAGAACCCCCCGAAGCAGTGAGAATAATTCGCCGCAACCCTCCTGCTGGCAAGCCTTGCAGACACTGAAAAATTGCCGAATGTTCCGAGTCGGCCGGTAATAGTTTAACGCCGTATTTTTCGATTAAGGGGTTGACAACGGGGCCCCCTGCGATTAATGTTTCTTTATTGGCTAAGGCAATATCTTTGCCTGCTTTGATAGCCGCAATTGTTGGCAGCAAACCGGCACAGCCAACTATGCCACTGACGACGGCTTGAGCGTCGCCATATTTGGCAACTTCGACAACGCCTGACTCGCCAGCAAGTAAAATAGGTTGAGGGTCGAGATCTGCGATCGCCTCCTTCAATTCCTGTAATTTATCTTCGTTGCAAATCGCGACAATCTCCGGTCGAAACTGGCGAATTTGCTGGGCAAGCAACGTTACATTTTGTCCGGCGGTTAACCCGACAATCCGAAATTGCTCGGGGTATTGAGCTACAATATCCAGAGTCTGAGTGCCGATCGAGCCTGTACAGCCGAGAAGAGTTAGTGCTTTCACAATTTTTTAATGTTTTGTGGATTATTCTAATATTACGATTGCGGGGATGAAAATTAGTCGTTAACTATTGCGTGGAAAGCACATTCGACGGAATCATATTTTGAGTGACCACCTAGTCCCAGATTTCATGCAGAATAGGGAAAATTTTGCTGATGACCGCGAGGACATCAGTGTCTCGATCGCCGAAAATAGAGAGGAAGGTCGATCGCACCTACCGTCGAGTTTGGTTTGGGCGATCGCTACTGCTGCAGCAATTTTCTTTTTGTGTAGCAGTTTACGGCACGCTTTATTCCAATCAACTGCTTTCGATTTGGGAATTTTTGACCAAGCAATTTACTTAATCAGCCAAAACCAAACGCCTTTTTCTTCTTTAATGGGGATTCATATTTTGGGCGATCACGCAGCGGTAATATATTATCCGCTAGCTTGGCTGTACAAAATTTCCCCGGATGTGCATTGGCTGCTGTTGGTACAAGCAGTTGCATTATCCCTGGGCGCTTTGCCTAGCTGGAGTTTAGCGCGTTTGGCAGGTTTAAATCAAGAACAATCCCGTGCGATCGCATTGATTTATTTGCTCTATCCGGTGGTATTTAACATCAATTTATTTGATTTTCACCCGGAAGTAATCGCTTTACCCGCACTTTTGGCAGCAATTTTGGCGGCGCGTTTAAATAAAATTGTGTGGTTTTGTACCGCTATTCTGTTAGTTTTGAGTTGCAAGGCTGTTTTGTCCATAACCGTTGCTGCTATTGGTTTATGGCTGTTTTTTGGCGAAAAAAAGCAACGGTACGGGGCGATCGCACTTTTGCTGGGTGCAGCTTGGTTTTTGATAGCTTCCCAGAAAATCATCCCCTTCTTTAGCGGCAGCGAAGTCGCTGGAGTCGGGCGCTACAGCTATTTAGGCAAATCCGTACTAGAAATCATCATCAATCTCATATTAAAACCACAGTTAGTATTAGGAAAAATCCTTTCCTTCGATACATTCAAATATTTATTTATCCTCACCTTACCTGTGATTTTGCTGCTATTGCCATTCTCGGGCAAACTACGGATACAATATCTAACAGCGCTAATTCCTGCAATCCCTACCCTCCTCATCAATATCCTCTCTGACTTGCCATTTCAACGCAGCTTAGCCTATCAATATTCAGTGCCTGTAATTCCCTTTTTATTGTTAGCAGTGATTGCGAAGGAAGAAACAAGAAAGAGGGAAGAAATAAGAGAAAACAAGGAAGAGGATAAAGCAAATAATCAACAGTTTTTAACATCTGTAAATTTGCCCACATTTCCCTTTAGCAAAATTGCCAATTTACCCTTTAAAAAATTCCGAATAGCTCAACTCAGGCTGGGACTTCAAATGCCGAGGATTATGATAATTTGGTCCTTAATAATTTTCCTATTTCTGGGCGAATATAAAGATTTTTATCTGTACCTAAATAGACTAGATACCTGGCAAGCTACACGCGAAGCAGTAGCACAAGTTCAACCCCAAAGCAGTATTTTAACAGATAATAGACTAGCCCCTCACTTTGCCCACCGCCCAATAGTAAAATTGCTTTCACAAATTTCGCCCCAAACAAATTTAGCTGAATTTCAATACATATTATTAAACCTGCGCCATCCCTGGCCTGATACTGAAAAACTTGGTGATACCTTAGCAAATCAACTTAAAAACTCTCCAGATTTTCACTTAACTTATCAAAAAAACGAAGTTCTGCTATTTAAACGAATCGCTGATTAAACCAATAAAATGGTAACTTTAAAATCCCTAAAATCTCATCCAGTATTTTTAATGATTGTCGTGACAACGATAGTCTTATTTACCGCCAGCAGCGCGCGGCACACTTTGTTTCAGTCAACTGCATTCGACTTAGCAATTTTTGACCAAGCAATTTATTTAATCTCCCAAAATCAAACGCCATTTTCCTCTTTAATGGCAATAAATATTTGGGGCGACCACGCCGCTTTTATTTTCTATCCACTAGCTTTACTTTACAAAATATATCCCGATGTTCACTGGCTTTTATTAGTGCAAGCTGTTTCCCTAGCTTTAGGCGCTTGGCCGAGTTGGAGTTTGGCACGTCAAGCCGGATTAAATAATAGCATATCTTGGGCGATAGCCTGTATTTACCTCCTGTATCCATTAGTATTTAATGTCAATCTCTTCGACTTCCATCCAGAAGTAATTGCTTTACCAGCACTGCTAGCAGCAATCTTAGCCGCGAGGCTGAATAAAACCTTGTGGTTTTGTGCTGCTATTGTATTAGTTTTGAGCTGCAAAGCCGTGCTATCTTTAACTGTGGCTGCGATGGGTGTGTGGCTGTTGTGTTTTGACAAAAAACGCAATTGTGGGCTCATAGCTCTATTTCTAGGCGCGGGTTGGTTCCTGGTAGCTACTCAGGCAGTTATACCGTATTTTAATCAGGGAAGAGAACACGCGGGAATCGGGCGATATCAATATTTGGGAAACTCGGTTTTTGAAATTGCTATTAATTTAATAGTGAAACCAAATCTAGTTTTAGAGCGTTTGTTTTCTTTAGAGACTTTTGAATATTTAGCGTTATTGCTATTACCAGTAATTTGGTGGCTGTCCCCGCGTCATCTGTCATCTTTAATTAGTGCTGTGCCGATGTTGGCGATGAATATTCTTTCGGATATCCCCGCTCAGCGGGATTTAATTCATCAATATTCTGTGCCGATCTTGCCGTTTTTGTTGGTTGCCGTAATTTCCAGTTTAGCATATAGCAATCAGCAAAAGGGAAAGACAATATTTGATAGATTGCCACTTCCTAATTATCCATTGCCTAGAGTCATTGTAATTTGGTCGTTGATTGCTTTCTTAGCTTTAGCGAAATACGGCTATTTTTGGACTATTTATTTAAATGGGATCGACACTGTGCCAGCTACTAAAGAGGCAATTTCTCTTGTTGAAACCAAAGGCAGTGTTTTAACAACTGCTCAGATTGCTCCGCACTTAGCGCACCGCCCTGTAGTAAAATTAACTCAGGCTGACGCGCCGCCTGCAAATCTCGCAGAATTTGATTATGTATTGCTGAACCTCAGATATCCTGGCTGGATGAGCGATCGAGAATTTGTTAAAAACCTAGTAACTAAACTAAAAAACACCCCTCAATTTCAACTAAAATATCATCGAGACGACCTATACCTATTTACCCAAAACGCTAACAAATAAATCATCTTCTCCTCCTTCGCGCCCTTCGCGCCTTCGCGGTTCGTAAAACAAATCTCATTTACAAATCAATTTAACCTTAATCCTCCACTTTCAAAGCCCTTCTTGCCAACTTTACATAAGTTTTCACAGTTTCATAAGGCATTTCCAAATCAGCAGCAATATCAAACAAAGATTCCCCCAATTCCCTGCGCGCCAAAATCGTCGCCCAAGTTTCAGCAATCTCAGCAGCGCGACTTCCGCCTGTACGCTTTCTGTGCGCCATAAACTTCTGTGTCAATTCATCTATTCGCGCCGCCAATACGCTTTGTATCGACACTTCAGGTAGCGCTTCTGTCAACCATTTTGCTCGCGTTTGTCCCAATCCAAAAGTTGTTTTGTGGCCAGTGCCGCAATAAGGCGCTAACCGCCCCAAAGCATAAAATAATTGTACCAAATCAGGGCGATTGTGAGCCGATCGCCCTAGCCCAAATTCCACAGCCCCAGTGAATCCCGTTACCATGCCTTTTTTACCCGCCGCTACCTTTTGCGACTCCAATTTGTGGCGGCTAATAATTGCATTTTCATCAATCCAATTCAAAAATTCTGCTTGGTCAAAATTTACCCCCGAAAAGTTATTCCAGCGGCGCAAATAACTGTGAAAAACCTTTTCGGGAACTGGCAAAGGGAAGTGATGACCTTTGCTACGAAAGCTTGTAGGAGTCACAAAACTAAGTTTGATGGTGGGCGAAGATGGGGGTTCTGCTGTTAATAATTGCTGGTAAGTTGTAGGCTCAAAAGCAATATCCCAAGAGCGAATTAGCAGGGGAGAATTTCGCAAATCTATCTCTTCGGGCAAATTTTGCAGCCACTGACTCAGCCACTGCACTACTGGCTTTGAAAGTCCTGTTACGTACCAGCGATAAATTCGATCGCCCAAAAGCTGAAATTCTTTGCCACCGGGAAGCAAATCACCTTCCAATCCCGAAATAGTAAAGGCTTTTTCTGACTGTTCATCGTGCAAAAGTTTCGATAAATCCGGGTCAGTTTGGTGTACTTGACCTAAAAACCAAGCGTGCAAACCTATAGCATACTGTGCGTACAGATAGCTAGCAGCGCCGGGAGTCAATTCAAACACTAATCCGACTAACTCGGTGTCAGCCGGCCAAATCAGCCCAGACGGAAGAGATTTTCGATCGCGGGTGCCGGTGCGGTTCGAGGAAGTTGCCATCAGATGCCACTAACAGGGACAGGGCTGTGCTATCTTATCCGATTTTTATCCCCTTTGGGGGATGATTGTGGAGGGTCCTCAATCGCCCAAATCTTTTGGCTGCTTCAAAAACCGGGTCTGCCGCCAGTTTCCCGCACCCTCCGGGATAGACAAAAACCAGTAAAAAACCAACAACCTAAAACTCAATCTTTGTCAAGGTTTTCCTCCTTGTAAGTAAACAGAAATATACAAGTGTTTAAAATCACATACTGCGCTACAATTGTTAAAAGCTCGTAGCATCCTCAACTTCGATCCTCAACTATGAACACAACAGAAAAATCTAAACTTTCCAACGAAAAAACTTTGGAGGCGATGAAGAATTTCTCCGAAACCTATGCCAAGCGAACGGGAACATACTTTTGTTCCGAGCCTTCCGTCACTGCTGTCGTGATAGAAGGACTAGCAAAACACAAGGATGAACTAGGTGCTCCCTTATGCCCTTGTCGCCATTACGAAGATAAAGAAGCCGAAGTAAAAGCCGCCTACTGGAACTGTCCCTGCATTCCCATGCGCGAGCGCAAAGAGTGTCACTGTATGTTATTTCTGACGCCAGATAACGATTTCGCTGGAACTAATCAGGAAATAGGAATGGATCAGATTCAAGCTGTCAGAGACACTATGTAATCGGTTAAGTAGGCGGTCGTGAAATGGCA
>NZ_JANMZH010000103.1:0-3668 GCF_031383065.1 Microcoleus sp. OTE_8_concoct_300
ACTCAATATTCTACCTTAACAGGCAAGATCCCTGTTCCCCAAAGAGTAGATTTTCTTATGGAACGGGCATCTTGCCCGTTCATAAAAGGCTTATTGACAATGATGCAACATCTCAATATTCTCGCTTAACAGGCTTTCCGGCCTGTTCGACAAAGAGTAGATTTTCTTGTGGAACGGGCATCTTGCCCGTTCATAAAAGGCTTATTGACAATGATGCAACATCTCAATATTCTCGCTTAACAGGCAAGATGCCTGTTCCACAAAGAGTAGATTTTCTTATGGAACGGGCATCTTGCCCGTTCATAAAAGGCTTATTGATAATGGTGCAACATCTCAATTGTAACGAAGTATTTCGGTAAAAACCCGGTTTCTGGCCCCGCGATCGGGTTTTTTGTCGATGGGCGATCGGGTTTTTTGTCGATCGGTCGATCGAATTTGAGAGAAATGTGCGATCGAATTCAATTTGTTAGTTTGTTAGTTTGTCCGCGCAGGGAAAGTTAGTTGGTTCCTCCGCAAGTCCGCTAGGGGTTGAAACGAACGGCGGGCCGTGTCAAAAATCAGGCGAATCTTTAGTCGGTTTCAACCGAATGCAAGCTATGAGACGGGGGTTGAAACGAACGACGGACTAAACGGAAGGGTGCAAGATATAGCGATCCTAAATCATTTGTGAATTTCTTACTCCCTCCCCTTAGTAAGGGGAGGGCTGGGGTGGGGTAAAAAATTTACGACTCCTGCAAGGATTGCTATATAATTACTACTAACTTTTGAAAAGAATAATATTTATTATATGTCGCTAATTGACTTAGCTAATTTTAAAACTAGGGTAATTGGATGCAGTGCGGTGATGGCTATTGGACAAGTTATTTCAAATGCGATCGCCAATCCGGCAACTCAAGCAGCAGCGGGTATGATGGGCGGCCCGATCGCCCTTGGGGGAGTTTCGATTTTGGCGACGATTGCTAATAGTATTGCGGGGAATATCGCGGCTAATGACCTCGGAAATCGGATGACCCAACGGTTGAGCAAAAATCCGAAGATTCTGGAAAATGACGATTTGATTAAGGCGGCGGGTGAGGCGATCGCCTATATTTTGAGAGAGGTTGCTTCGTCCCCTCAATTAATTGCGATCGCACTTAGCAAAAATTTGCCTTCTCCTGAAAGGGATCTCCGTCAATTAGCCGATAAAACTCCTGAATACTGGCTGTATATTAACACGAATACAGCCGACTTGTCAAGGGGTTTAAATATTTCCGAAGACCAGTTAACCCTGATTTTTTCTGCGGATGCCGAGGAGTTCGATCGAGTTACCGGATTGACAACGGTAGATTGGGCAACTTTCCTCAACGAATTCGCCCGGCGCGAGGGCAAATCCTTCGATGCGGAAATTGTGGAATTTGTGGCGGACAAGCTGTACGCAACTTTCCCCAAAGCGTACTGCGGAGTGCTGAAACTCGATGCGGCGAAGGGAGGAGAAAAGTTTGCGGCGATGCTGTTGAATCTGCACCAAATTGCTTTGGCAGAACTCAGAGATTTGGGGCTGCAAAATGGGGAAATACTGCAAAAGTTGGAGGCCGTGGCAACAGGGCAGCAGATTTGTCAAGTGATGGGGAAATTGTCAGCGATAGAAATTGGCATCCGGGACGATTTGGCGCAAGTTCGGGAATTGCTGCAAACATTTATCGATACTTCCGCGCCCCGATTGCGGATTTCTTTGAAGTCCGAGACGATTATTCAAGACCGGACTAAAGACTTTACCGGGCGCAGATTTGTATTTGAAAACATTGCCAGTTTCTTGCAAACAAATCGGAAAGGCTATTTTGTTTTAGAAGCAGAACCGGGTGTTGGGAAAAGTTCAATAATGGCGCAGTCCGTGTTGATGATGAAACGCCGCTGCGTTACTCATTTTAACTCGCGATCCGACGGGATTGTTGATGCCAAAACATTTCTCGAAAATGCCTGCATTCAGTTAATAGAAGGCTTTAAGCTCAGTTATAACTATCAGCAAGTGCAGGAAAATGCCACGGCAAACGGCAATTTTTTAGGGCGGCTGTTGGGGGAAGTCAGCGCTACATTGGGCGGGAAAAAGTTGATTTTTGTGGTAGATGCCCTCGATGAAGTCGATTTGAGTTTGCAAAGCAGCGGCAGCAACGTTCTCTATTTGCCGGAAGTTTTGCCGGATAACGTTTATTTTATTGTTTCCAAGCGGCCGGAATCTTTGCCTTTGCCGATGAATCATCTGCCGTTTGATTTGATGCAGTACGATGCAGAAAGTCTGGAAGATACGAAGGCTTATATTGCAAAACGCACCAGCAATAGCGCCTCCATTCAGAATTGGATTGCCAGTCATGATTTGAGCCGGGAACAGTTTGTGGGGGCGGTGGCCCAAAAAAGCCAGAACAATTTTATGTATCTCCGCTACGTGCTGAATGATATCGAAAACGGCGAGTACAGGGATGTTTCTTTGGAAGATTTGCCTAGGGAGTTGACAGGATATTATCGGAAGCATTGGGCACAGATGATGGGCAGGGAAGACGATCCGCTGTTGGAGATGAAAGTTAAGATTATCTACGTGATATCGAAAGCGCGCGAAGCTGTTTCTCGCGGCTGGATTGCTAAATCCGTAGGCGAGACTGATTTAAAAGTACAGCAGGTTCTCAAGAAATGGGATTCATTTTTGCGGCAGCAGCAAATCAGCGGCGAAATTCGCTACAGCATTTATCACAACAGTTTTCGCGAGTTTCTGGCAAAAGATGAAACCGTGCAATCTGCGGGGGTTGATGTTGAAGAACTTAACCGCCAAGGTATGAATAACAGGATAGAAGGGGCGCCTCTATGAGCGATTTGGGTGTGTGGTTGGCGAAGCAAAGTAAATCGGAGCGAGAATATTTGTTGAAGCATCAACCCAGGGATTTCATTGAGATTGGGCGAGATTTCAACCGTTATTATGGTTGGGTGACGGATTTTGGTTTTATTGAGGCGAAGTTAAAATTGTTGGGGGCGCAGCCGCTAATTGAGGATTACGATTTAGGGAGAAATGCAGATATGTTGCTGTCGGAGCAGCAAACTGAAACTTTGCGGTTGATTCAAGGGGCAATTCGCAAGTCGGCGCACGTTTTGGAGAAGGATAAAACGCAATTAGCAGGGCAATTGTTGGGGAGGTTGCTGGATTTTGAAAGGCCGCAGATTCATGGGTTGCTGGAGGTGGCTAAGCAGTGGAAAGATAGTGTTTGGTTGCGGCCTTTGAGGGCTAATTTAGAACGGCCGGGAGAAGGATGTCTGCGAACTCTCATCGGTCATACTGATGAGGTACTAGCAATGGCGATCGCACCAGACGGAAAAACAGCGATTTCCGCTTCATGGGATAAAACCCTGAAAATCTGGGACACCGAGACAGGTACCGAAGTTAGAACCCTCACCGGTCATACTAGCGATGTAACAGCAGTGGCGAACGCACCAGACGGCCTCACAGCGATTTCCGCTTCATACGATAACACCCTGAAAATCTGGGACACCGAGACAGGTACTGAAGTTATAACCCTCACCGGTCATACTGACTGGATAACAGCAGTGGCGATCGCACCAGACGGAAAAACAGCGATTTCCGCTTCATGGGATAAAACCCTGAAAATCTGGGACACCGAGACAGGTACCGAAGTTAGAACCCTCAC
>NZ_JANMZH010000899.1:0-1780 GCF_031383065.1 Microcoleus sp. OTE_8_concoct_300
TCGGCTCTAATAGCGGATGATCGTACTCAACAGCTTTACCGTGCTTGCAGTCAATAAACTGAGGAATTAAACCTGCATCCAGCGGGCCGGGTCGGTAAAGTGCCAAAATAGAAGAAATATCATCCAGGCAAGAAGGTTTGAGTTTTCTAACTACATCCAGCATCCCAGAGGATTCTAACTGAAAAATACCTTCTAAATCTCCTTTTTCTAAAAGTCTATAAGTTTTATCTACATCAGCGGGTAACTTTTTGATTCTGCCAAAAGTCTCTTGAGCTCTGCGTTCTATATCAGAAGGTAGCGTTTCTGGATCGACAATTATATTTTGGGTTTCCTTAATATAATCAACAGTTTTCTGGAGAGTTGTCAAATTTTTCAATCCCAGAAAATCCATTTTCAGAAGACCTAGTGCTTCCAAATCTTCCATATAATACTGCGTAATCACAGCACCTTCGTTATTCTTTTGTAGCGGTACAATTTCATCGAGCGGGTCTGAAGAAATCACTACGCCTGCCGCATGAACACCAAAAGTTTTGTTTGTCCCTTCAATCCGAATTGCCATGTCAATCCACTGACGAACCGGGACTTCTGTCCCTGTGTCTTCATTGATGCAAATTGTTTTTTCGTAGTTTTCTTTAAATTCCTGTGCAGGTGTTTCACCGGAAATCATCACTTTGAGTTTTTCCGGTTTTCCCCGCGACACGGGAATTAACTTTGCCATTTCGTCTGCTTTTTTGTAGGGAATGCCTAACACTCTGGCCACATCTTTCAAGACAGCTTTTGATGTCATTCTGTTGAAAGTAATAATTTGCGCTACGCGCTCTTCGCCATACTTTTGAGTAACATATTTAATCATGTCGTCCCGTCTTTCTATGCAGAAATCACTATCGATATCTGGCATAGATTTGCGTTCTGGATTGAGAAATCGCTCGAATAGCAGTCCGTGATGCACGGGGTCAATATTAGTAATTTTTAAGACGTAGGCAACTAGGGAACCTGCGGCCGAACCGCGTCCTGGCCCTACGGGAATGTGGTTGTCCCTGGCATATTTCATGTAGTCCCAAACTACTAAAAAATAGGTGGAAAAACCCATCTGCTGAATCATTTTTAGTTCGTATTCCAGCCGTTCTTTGTAGACTACGGGAATTTCATTACGGTTTCTAGCTTTGAGGCGTTCTAATAGTCCTTTCCATGATATTTCTTCGACAAAAGTGTCTGCTGTGTGTTCTGGGGGAATTGGATAGTTGGGAATGCGGGATTCCCCCATGATGTCGTAAGATTTTACTTTATTTGCGACTTCTAAAGTGGTGTCGATCGCCTCTTTGATTGTTTCATCATCCAAATGGTCTCGAAACAGTTGCGCCATCTCCATAGCAGACTTAAGATACTCAGTGCCGCTGTAGCGCATCCGCTTGTCTTCTTCAATCAGTTTATTGGTGTTAATGCACAGCAAAGCATCGTGTGCTTCTACGTCGTTGCAGGAAATATAGTGAGAATCATTTGTTGCAATTATTTTAATGTTGAGTTCGCGGGCAATTTTGACGATTTCAACATTAACAATCCGGTCTTCTTGGGAACCGTGGTCTTGAATTTCTATATAGTAATCTTCCCCAAATACTTCTTTATACCATGTGGCTACTTCACGGGCAGTATCTAGCTTGTTTTGCAGAATCATTTGGGGAACTTCGCCGCCCAAACAAGCACTGGTAACAATTAAACCTTCGGAGTATTGTTTTAGTAGTTCTTTGTTGATGCAGGGGCGGGCAAAAATACCTCTTTCTGG
>NZ_JANMZH010000900.1:0-1780 GCF_031383065.1 Microcoleus sp. OTE_8_concoct_300
TCGGCTCTAATAGCGGATGATCGTACTCAACAGCTTTACCGTGCTTGCAGTCAATAAACTGAGGAATTAAACCTGCATCCAGCGGGCCGGGTCGGTAAAGTGCCAAAATAGAAGAAATATCATCCAGGCAAGAAGGTTTGATTTTTTTTACTACATCCAGCATCCCGGAAGATTCCAACTGAAAAATACCTTCTAAATCTCCTTTTTCTAAAAGTTTATAAGTTTTGGCTACATCAATCGGCAACTTTTTGATTCTAGTAAATGTCTCTTGAGCTTTGCGTTCCATATCAGAAGGCAAGGCTTCGGCATCGATGGTTATATCTTGGGTTTGCTTAACATATTCAACGGTTTTCTGGAGCGTTGTTAAATTTTTCAATCCCAAAAAGTCCATTTTCAGCAGCCCCAAAAATTCCAAATCTTCCATGAAATATTGGGTAATCACAGCACCCTCATTATTCTTTTGCAGCGGTACCAGTTCATCCAGCGGCTCTGAAGAAATTACCACACCTGCCGCGTGAACGCCATAGGTTTTGTTGGTTCCTTCAATGCGAATTGCCATGTCAATCCACTGACGAACTGGGACTTCTGTCCCGGTTTCTTCATTGATGCAAATTGTATTTTCATAGTTGTCTTTAAATTCCTGTGCAGGTGTTTCACGGGAAATCATCACTTTTAGTTTTTCCGGTTTTCCCCGAGACACGGGAATTAATTTAGCCATTTCGTCGGCTTTTTTGTAGGGAATACCTAACACTCTTGCAACATCTTTCAAGACTGCTTTTGATGTCATTCTGTTGAAAGTAATAATTTGCGCTACGCGGTCTGTACCATATTTATCAGTAACGTATTTAATCATGTCGTCCCGTCTTTCTATGCAGAAATCGCTATCAATATCTGGCATAGATTTGCGTTCGGGATTGAGAAATCGCTCGAATAGTAGTCCGTGGTGTACGGGGTCTATATTGGTGATTTTGAGGACGTAGGCAACTAGAGAGCCTGCGGCAGAACCGCGTCCTGGGCCTACGGGAATATTGTTATCTCTAGCATATTTTATATAGTCCCAAACTACTAAAAAGTATTCTGAAAAGCCCATCTGCTGAAGCATTTTAAGCTCGTATTCTAGCCTTTGTTTGTAGACGGGGGGGATTTCATTTCTGGTGCGGGCTTTGAGGCGTTCTAACAGTCCCAGCCAGGATATTTCTTCTACATAAGTATCGGCTGTATGTTCTGGAGGAATTGGGATTGTGGGAATCCGAGCTTCTCCTGTCAGCTCGTATCTCGATACTTTATTTGCGACTTCTAAAGTGGTGTCGATCGCCTCTTTGATTGTTTCATCATCCAAATGGTCTCGAAACAGTTGCGCCATCTCCACAGCAGACTTAAGATATTCAGTGCCGCTGTAGCGCATCCGCTTGTCTTCTTCAATCAGTTTGTTGGTGTTAATGCACAGCAAAGCATCGTGTGCTTCTACATCGTTGCAGGAAATATAGTGGGAATCATTTGTTGCAATTATTTTAATCTTGAGTTCGCGGGCAATTTTGACGATTTCAACATTAACAATCCGGTCTTCTTGGGAACCGTGGTCTTGAATTTCTATATAGTAATCTTCTCCAAATACTTCTTTATACCATGTGGCTACTTGACGGGCAGTATCTAGCTTGTTTTGCAGAATCATTTGGGGAACTTCGCCGCCCAAACAAGCACTGGTAACAATTAAACCTTCGGAGTATTGTTTTAGTAGTTCTTTGTTGATGCAGGGGCGGGCAAAAATACCTCTTTCTGG
>NZ_JANMZH010000188.1:0-1389 GCF_031383065.1 Microcoleus sp. OTE_8_concoct_300
CAGGTTCGGCAGGTTGGGCAGCATGAAGTTGCGCGCGCCCAGGCTGTACAGCGAAGAAACAATCGTGGACAGGTTGACGATCGTCGGCGCGATGGCGGCCGCAGCATTGACGCCCGCGGCGCGCAAGTCATTGGCACCGCCCCACACAAAATACAGCGCATTGGGATCGGCGCTGCCTCCGCCCAACGAGGCAGTGAAACTGGCCAACTGCGACGTCATGCCGGTATTGGCCAACTGGCCCAGCGTGCTGGTCTGGGCCCCGGCCACCGCCAGGTCGTGCAGGGTGGCGCCCAGGCCGGTGGCCAGTACTTCCACCGCCACCGGGCCGTTGGAGAAGCGGCCCTGGAAATACGGGAACTGCAACTTGTATGTGTTTGGTGACAGCTTGTCAGACAACGGCAACCTGTTTGCGCTGACGGGCAATACCGTGCCGCAGTTCCCGTATTTCCCGAGCCGTCAGAGAAAATATATTTAGATGCGGTGGTCGAGAAGCTTCAATCGATACCAAACTTGCTAGAAGAGTCGGCATCGATATCGCAACCAGCAGAAATATTGGGGGAAATTAAACAGGATCTAAATGAAGCCGACAGCGCGATGGAAAGGCTCCAAACTCTGATTTTCGGCTCGCAAATGTCGGATATCGAGCAAGTGAAAATTCTGCTGGCAGAAAACGATTTGCCGGGGGTGCGCCACCTGATGGCAAGCATCAATGATAAATTAGGAAAACTGGAGCACCAAATCTACGATCCTCAAGAACTGATCGCGCTGATGCTACCTTGGATCGCTGAAATTCTCAGCCGCAAAATATCTGATTCTAGAGAAGAAGTTGTTAAGGCGATCGGGCCGATTATTGACGAAGTGATTCGGGCAAAAACTCTCGAAAACAAGTCGGCAATGAGTTCGGCCATAGCTGAGTTACTGCCCGATGCACTTGCTCAACAAATTGTCAATTCACCAGCGGATATTGCTAAGGCGATCGCCCCAGAAATCGGCTTGGCAATTCAAGAGCAAATTCGCCTCGACAAAGAGTCGATCGCCCAAGCCATCGCCCCGGAAATGGGCAAAGCGATTACAGCCCAAATAGCACTCGAACGCGACTCGATGGTGGATGCCCTCTATCCGGTAATTGGCAGTACGATCGCCAAATACATGGCAGAAGCGATTAAAACTATCAACGAAAAAGTATCAAATAGCTTAAGCATAGAAGGAGTTAGGCGCAAAATTCGCTCCCAAGTCCAAGGAGTCTCCGAAGCTGAATTAATTTTCCGAGAATCAATGCCTTTTACCGTCCAGGCAATATTCTTAATTCACAAAGCCTCGGGGTTAGTGATTGCCGAAGCTCAACACTCAGGCGAGTACCAATTAGAATCGGAAATGGTAGCAGGAATG
>NZ_JANMZH010000233.1:0-1124 GCF_031383065.1 Microcoleus sp. OTE_8_concoct_300
GCTCCAATTCGCGGCGAAAACGAGTCCAAGCAGCAACTGAAGCTGAGTCAGAAACAGCACTCCGACGCATCAAAATCGCGCCATCTTCAAAGCCTACAATTCCATACTCTTGAGATTTGGAAAGCCGATCGATCTGCGGGACAATTTCCTGCAACTGTCGCCTCTCGCTGCGAAACGCAGCCTGATACTGCTGCAACTGCAACATATCAGCAATAACATATTCCATCTTCACCGCCTCCCTCGCATCATTTCGCAATTCCAACATCGGAAGCCGGAGAATTTCCCGGCGACTTGACAAAATCGGCACAAGCGTATTCGTCGCAGCCACACTAGCATTCGCAGGAATTTGAGCCAACAGCGGCCGCACATGAAAAACGTGTTGCCATTGTCTGATCAGAGGAACCTGCACCCAAGGCTCGATCGCATCCGGCAAAATAAACGAAAAAGTTCGATTTGGGTTAGACGTGAAGGTAAAAAATAGCGACAAGCAGATGCAAAACGCCCAAAAGCGACGAAACTTGGCAGACGAAGGGAAAGGAAACATTGCGGAAGGAAAACGCAAGACTGTTTTTTCTCCGCTCCTAATTCGATTTTCTTCTTTTTGGCGATCGGCCCATCACAGAATTGCCCCATAAAAAAGCCCTGGAACCACAGTCATCGCATAGCGAATATTAATCGCCAACACGGACTCTCCTTTCGCTAAAAATAGCTTTAGCAGCGGAAATCCAGCGATCGTCCAAGAAGCCGGCGCTACAGCAGGAACTAAAGCCAACGGCAACCACTGCCCAATCAGGTACTTGATTTTACCAAAAAATGGCGTAAATAATTGTTCAATCAACCGCCCAGGATTGCTCGCCATTCCCCAAATAATTTGTAGAGTCGAAGCTTCATCACCATCAGCATATTGACCGAAGCGTTCCATCATAAACCGCTGGGAAATATCAGCAGAAAACAAAGGCATAATCAGATTCGTCAACAAAATCATGTAACCAAAACTGAGAATGCACACAGCCAAGCCAGTCAGAGGATAGCGCCGACTCAAAATCAAGTAAACTCCCACCCCAAATAACACAACTCCCCCATCTTCTCGCACGGCCAACATCAAAGTTGCGAGAATCCCAAAC
>NZ_JANMZH010000236.1:0-3298 GCF_031383065.1 Microcoleus sp. OTE_8_concoct_300
TGCGATCGCCCTTAAAGATTCTAACGAATAACTTGTGGGGGCGGGTTTTACCAACCCTCAGTGCCTAATACCAATGTTTTAGGAGGCTGCATAGAATCCGATCCCCCCTAGCCCCCCTTAATAAGGGGGGGACAAGATTCCCATCAAAGTCCCCCTTATTAAGGGGGATTTAGGGGGATCGAGATATGTGCAACTTCACATTAAATTGGTATTACTGCCAACCAAACTCAAGATAATCGGTTTTTACCCATGAAAATTACAAAAAGTGATAATTTTTTAGCAAATATTCTACACCAACGGCGACAAAAACTGGCCACTTTAATTAATTTTCCGACAATTCTCTGGTCTGGCAGCAGGATTCCTCGCAACTATCCGGCTGTGGCTTTTCCTTTTCGCGCCAGCAGTCATTTTTTATATTTTGCTGGTTTGCCCTTAGAAAATGCTGCCATTCGCTTAGAAGCGGGCAAATTAGAACTGTTTTTAGATGATGCGCCTGCTAGCAGCACTCTTTGGCACGGAGAAATGCCGAAAAGAGCTGAAATTGCCGAATTAATTGGGGCTGATGCTGCTTTCCCAATGGCCCAATTGAAATCGCTAACAACAAATGCAGCAACTATCGCCGTTCAGGATTCTTTGACTCAGTTGCAACAGTCTCAAATTCTCGATCGCCCTCTGACACCGCCCAAGTCGCCAACGGGAATTGACCTAGAATTAACCAAGGCAATCATATCTCTGCGCCTGAGCCACGATGCAGTCAGTTTGGCCGAATTGCGTCAAGCTGTGGCTGTCACCATAGAAGCTCACAAAGCGGGAATGGCGGCAACTGGAAAAGCTCAAATTGAAGCAGGGGTGCGCGCTGCAATGGAAAGTGTCATCATCTCGGAAAATATGACCTATGCCTATCCCAGTATCGTGACTGTCCACGGGGAAGTCCTGCACAGTGAACATTATCACAATCCCCTACAAACAGGAGATTTGCTGTTAGCAGATGTCGGTGCAGAAACATCAACGGGATGGGCGGCTGATGTGACTCGCACTTGGCCGGTTTCTGGCAAGTTTTCTCCGACTCAAAGAGCGATTTATGATGTGGTTTTGGCAGCGCACGATGCTTGTATTGATTGCATTAGTTCGGGGGTGGAATATCAAGACATTCACCTGTTAGCTGCTCGAGTTATGGCGGCAGGATTGGTCGATTTAGGTATCTTGCGGGGCGATGTTGACGATTTGGTAGAAATGGACGCTCACGCGCTGTTTTTTGTGCACGGAATCGGACATTTAATCGGTTTGGATGTTCACGATATGGAAGATTTAGGAGATTTGGCTGGCTATCAAGCAGGGAGAACGAGAAGCAGTCGGTTTGGGTTGGGTTTTTTGCGGCTGAATCGAGTTTTGCGTCCGGGAATGCTGGTATCGATCGAACCGGGATTTTATCAAGTTCCGGCAATTTTGAATAATTCTGAAAATCGCGCCAAATATAAAAATTTTGTTAAGTGGGATGAGTTGGAAAAATTCGCCGATGTCCGGGGAATACGCATAGAAGATGATATACTTGTTAGGGAAGAGGGTAGAGAAGTATTAACAGGGAAATTGCCAACAAAAGCTCTGGAGATTGAGGAGTTAGTTGCGGTAAGTGCATAAGTATCTATGGAATTACAAAGAGCGCCGCCGTTCAATCAAGTGTGAGAAAAAAATAATAATATGAAGAAAGGTTGGCAAACAGGTCTTTTGATATTAGTTAAAAAACTGGTTTCGCAAGTCAAAAAATTTGTAGCACTGATACTTCCACGCATTGTTCGCAAGCCTGTATCCTCGCCGCCGCCGATGCAAGCTGCACCTTTTCCGAGCAATGAAGAAGAGAGGCTAAAAGCACTTTACCGCTACAATGTTCTCGATACAGAGGCCGAAGAAGCATTTGATGACCTAACAGCTTTAGCTTCTTATATTTGCGGAACTCCTATTGCTTTAGTAAGCTTAGTAGATTCTAACCGACAGTGGTTTAAATCAAAAGTCGGTCTGGAAGCGCGGGAAATTCCGAGAGAGTCAGCTTTTTGCGCCCACGCTATTTTAAATCCCAACGAATTGCTAGTTGTACCCAATGCTCTAGAAGACGATCGCTTTGCGGGCAATCCGCTAGTAACTTCCGATCCAAATATTCGGTTTTATGCTGGAACCCCGCTAGTAACTCCTGACGGTTTCCCGATCGGCACTTTGTGCGCGATAGATACAGTTCCTCGTAATCTTACTCCAGAACAGCTAGAAGCGCTGCAGACTTTAGGAAGGCAAATTATCAACCAAATGGAGTTGCGAATAAATCTGACTAAATTAAAGCGCGCACTGATCAAGAACAAACAAGTAGAAGCAAAGCTCCGTTCAAGTGACGAGCAAATTGTCAATTTTTTAGAAGGAATGAGCGATGCTTTTTTTGCTTTAGACACCCAGTGGCGATTTAGTTATGTCAATTACAAAGCAGCGCAATATTTGCAGCGCTTGCCGGAGGAACTTTTTGGTAAAAATTTTTGGGAAGAGTTTCCCGACTTAGTAAATTCCGTATTTTACGATCAGTACCATAAAGCTGTAGCGAAACAAGTTGGAGTGAGTTTTGAAAAATATTATTATCCCTTAAAAGTGTGGTGGGAAGTCCGGGCTTTTCCGGGTCGCGACGGCATTTCGGTGTTTTTTCACGACATCACCAAGCGTAAGAAAATAGAATCGGAACTCAGGAAAGAACGGAACAAAACTGAAATTTTACTGCTAAATCTTTTGCCAGAACCGATAGCCGACAGGTTGAAGGACGAACCGGGGGTAATTGCAGACAAGTTTGAAAAAGCAACAATTCTTTTTGCTGACTTGGTGAATTTCACCCAAATTTCTACCACTATGTCTGCAACTAAATTAGTATACTTGCTGAATGAAATTTTCTCTAGTTTTGACGAACTGACTGAGAAGCACGGCTTAGAAAAAATCAAGACGATCGGGGACGCTTACATGGTAGCAGGCGGTATTCCCATTGTACGCCCAGACCACGCAGAAGCGAGCGCCGAAATGGCGCTGGATATGCTAGTAGCAATTGAGAAGTTAAATGTAAAGCTAGAGGCGACTTTTGACCTCCGCATCGGGATTAATAGCGGCCCGGTGGTAGCAGGGGTAATCGGCACTAAAAAATTCATTTACGATTTGTGGGGAAATGCCGTGAATACAGCCAGCCGCATGGAATCTCACGGCGTACCAGGTCGCATTCAAGTTAGCTTCTATACTTATGAGTTGCTGCGGGATAAATATGAATTTGAAGAGCGCGGCT
>NZ_JANMZH010000256.1:0-2417 GCF_031383065.1 Microcoleus sp. OTE_8_concoct_300
ACTCCAATCTCAAGGCTGTTTCTCATATCAAGTATCCGAAAATGCTCTCGGAACTGTGCAGCGATTATCTCGAACTGAGCGGTGTCAAGTGGAAGCGCTCCGGCGGCCGCAGTTGGTTTGAAGGGTTGAGATTCCGCACCGAAGGGGAAACATCGCCGACTCATTCTGATTCGCTTTCGGCGCTTATTCCCCAGAATTTCTTCACTGATACGGGGTACAACACAGGGCATTACGGTGTTGAGACGGGGTTCGGAGGGGGTTCGGAAACCTTGTCAAACAGTAATTACAGCCATTTACAGGGTTTAGACCCTCAAAATAGCTGTAAAAAGTTAGAGTCTTCTTCTCCGTTGACTGAGGAAAGTCGCGGTACAAGTAATCACTTTTGTGAAAAGTTAGAGTCTTCTTCTCCGTTGATTGAGGAAACCCAAATCACAAGTCATGAGGTAGAAATAATTAAAAAACTAGATTCGTACCCCGTCAACCTCGTCGAAATACCGGAACCTTTGTCAGAAGTGGATTTAAGCCAACCGACAAATCCCATCCCAATCCCGTGCGAACCCCGACTAACCCCGCATTCATCCGATGAATTGACTCTCTCGGGCGAGCCAACCGCCGAGCGAGTTGTCACCGAATCGGAGTTGGTTCAAAGGCTTCAAGCGCGGATACTCCAAGCAATTGCGGACAAAAACCCTGCCAACGCCAATGATGTCTACTTCCAAGTACATGAATTGGGAGTCAAGGAAGCTGTGAAAGCAGCATTAACAGACATTGAAAATGAGGATTTCAGACAATTGGTCAAACTTTGGAAGCAAACCGAAAGTCAGTCTTAAACCAACGCGCTTGATCCCTGTTTTAATTTGGTTTACAAACAGCAAGCGCGCAGCGGAAAAAACAAAATTCGGAGGAACCGCCGCCTGGGCCCGCTGCCCAAAGCTCGCACAGGTCACGTCTTCGCCAAGAAGTTAGCGCGCTCGTTTGGCGCTTAATAATCAAAGTATCGAAGGGTAAACCCTTGGCGTCTTCGCCAAGAAGTTAGCGCGCTCGATCTCGACGCTCGGTACGGCCACGCCATAGCGTCCATCCGAGCGCGTCTTCGCCAAGAAGTTAGCGCGCTCGATCTATATCTACTCTCTTGGCGAGGGCAACTCGCGGTGCGCGATCGCTTTCTCCTTCGCGCTTTCTCCTTCGCGCACCGCCGAACCAACCAACAGCAAGCCGAACGTTAAATTAGTGGCGATCGTTAAAATCAGCAAAAATGACTTGTTTTTCGACCCGGCAATGCAGTCAAAAAAACTGAAATTTCGATGCCCCAAGTATGAAGCTAAAGAGAGCGTTAAAAAACGCTGCAAAGCGGAATAAGTATGGTAGCGCCACCTCTGTCTCCATCCCCAGGGGCAGCATTTGCCCGCATCCCGATTCCGGCAAAGAATGCCGTCTCTTTTCTGCTGTTTCCGAGGCAAAAGTAAAGCCTGCATTCCATACCCTGTATAGTTTTGAAGCAGTGCAAACCAACTGGGGGCGAATGTTGGACAAAAGTTGGACGAAATGGGATAAATGTTGGATGAATGTGGGGCGAATGTTGGACGAAATTAGAGCGAACAAACTCCGTACAAAATAAAATTGCAGCGCCGCGTTTGGTCGGTGTTTCGTCCAACATTTGCCACGTTTAGGCACCGATCCGCCCATGCAAAGTCCAACATTTGCAGCGCTCAAAATCGGTATAATCAAGCACTAAACGTTGTCAGTATTGCACTTTTATTCGATCAGCTTTTCGCAGTTTGTTGAAAAGGTTGTACGAATATTCGATAGGTTTTTTGCAGTTTCCCCGCCGGGTTGATCGAATACGGGATCAACTTGTGGTTGCTGGGTTGGGGTTGGTGAGGTGGTGCGGGGTACAAGCTGAAGAAAGGTAATTTGAGCGCGATCGGGCGAGTCAAAATCGAAGAATTAATTGTTGGGATGTTTCCGCAGTTATTAAGTAGGTAGGCGGGATTAAACCGAACACTGTAACAGTATGCAAGCAGGCTTAAGTCATCCAGTCTAAAGCATTTGGACGCTTTTCGATTACTTTTTATAATTGTGTTTTAAAGCGCAGTATCTTCTTCTTCTAGCTATGCAAGAGAACCGAAACACAACGCGTATCTCAATGTGCAAGAGCACCGAAGCACAGCGAGTAGTTCTGAGTGCAGAAATACCGAAACACAACCCATAGTTCCGAGTACGGAAACACCATAAATATTTAGCTATGCGAGTGTACCGAAACTAAACGAGTATCTCAACGGGCAGGTGCACCGAAACACACCGACAATCTAGCTATGCAAGAGCACCGAAACGCAGCGAGTATCTCAACGGGCAGGTGCACCTAAACACAGCGACAATCTAGCTATGCAAGAGCACCGAAACGCAGCCAAATAGCT
>NZ_JANMZH010000914.1:0-2033 GCF_031383065.1 Microcoleus sp. OTE_8_concoct_300
TTGCAAGAGGTCTTTTGTGGAACAGGCATCTTGCCTGTTCCTAAGAATACTGAGGCGAAGAAGCCCAACCCCTACTCCCCACAAAAAATTGACTCTTTGTGGAACAGGCATCTTGCCTGTTCTTAAGAATGCTGCAACATATAAGTTATACCACCCAAAAACCCCGAAAAACCCGGTTTCTTTGGTTTTAGGCATAAGTCATAAATCCAAATTATCGGGAAAAATTTTCCTTACCCACACGACGATACGCAGAGTTAACAAGCCAAATCCTAAACCAAACAGCACACTCAAGATAATTGTCGCAGCAAAGGGATGCAGCGGTAGAGAAAAATCGGGTTGCCATTGAATCCGTGTATCCTTGATTAGAGGATAGGCGGCGGAAAAGATTTGTCCGCCGCCGATCGCAGTTCCGACAAAAAAGATGATATTCTCAAGCTGGCGATCGCCTTTTCTCCCTGTCTTCCTGTTGCTGGTATAATTCCATCTGTTCCCTGTCCAATTCCACCTGTTCGATTTCCACCATCCCCCGCACAGTGGATATCGACTGCTGGAACAAATTTTGACTAGCAATCAGGTAATTTAAATCTATTTCAATTTCCCGGTGATACTTATCCTCAGCTAAATCTAGAAACCTCTGCCAAAAATCCAGATTGTCGCCTTGGATGCACAAACCTCTAATTCTTGTCAACGCCTCACCATAATTTTCAGCATTAGTATCAATGGTATTTCTATCTTCTTGCAAATACCGCACCTGCTTAGCAAAAGCCAACATTTTAGTGCGAACTTCAGCCAGCAACTCCTTTAACTTCTGCAACTTAACTTGTGGATTTTGTTCGCTTTCTATTGCATCCAATTCGGGAAGCTTCTTTTCTAACTCGCCCACTATTTGCTGTGCTTTGCGATACTTTTTCCTAACTTCGCCATAAACAAATACAATTTTAGCGCGAGAGCACAGCAGATTCATCAAGTAAGAATAAAACGCTGGCGTTGCGGATTTCAAAGTTTGGGGATTGTCTTGCAACCATACTAAAATGTGACACCGCTGACGCGCATCATCTTCTCGGCTGTCATACTCAAAAATCGGACTCCCGAATAACTTTCCTTCGGCGCGAAAGTCTACCGATGCTGGCTGTTTATCCTGTACAAAAGCTTTAACAGATTCGTCAGCTAGTTTCCGGTAAGTATTATAAACTGCTGGTGCGGCGTATAATAATAATGTCTGTCCCAGAGACGGTTGAATTGCATTTGGCAACAAGCAACCTTCGGGATTTAATCGAGTTAAGTCCGCTACTTTTATTGTGACATTTTTATAGTAAAATGTCAAGTCTGCGGTGTAAGTATCCTGAACTCGCAGAGCATTGATAGAACCATCAAGTTTCTGGTTGTCTGGCTGAGTAATTGGCTGGAACTTCAAAGTTTTTCCATCGGGAATCAGCAATTTGTCCCGAGTCAGATTTTCCTCTTCGCCGTCTGGATAATAGACGCCGTTTTTGTAGCAAATTAGCTTGTCTCTGAGGGATTTGAGTTCGTTGATGTTAAATTCTTTGCCGACATTATCTGCTAGATTTTCCCACAAAAATTGAGCATTTTTTGCTACTTGCTTATAACCTTCGTCCCTATCATCCCGCAGGTGGAAAGGATAGAGGCTAATGCTGGAATTTTTAATTTGCCATTCTTGGCTCATAATCAATTTTGTGAGATGTTTTCGAGTATTTGTATCAGATATTTGGGGCGGGCAAGATGCCCACCGCACAAGATTTTTATGGTTTCTATCCTAGGAAGGTGTTGGTGGATTATTTGTTGGCGGTGCAGGCGGCGCAGACGACGGAGGCAAACCCAGTCGAATCTGATTTTCCTTCAGCGTTTCGTAAAACTCCCTGACGATTTCTTCAGGTGCATCGCTATCACCGCCGCCCGCACCCGCCCGATAAATTTTGCCTTCTAAATTTTCTTCAATTTCAGGTCTGGTTTCGCACCAATCCTTAATTTTTTGAGCGATAATATTGATATTATCTGTCGAACTAACATCAAGC
>NZ_JANMZH010000915.1:0-2039 GCF_031383065.1 Microcoleus sp. OTE_8_concoct_300
TTGCAAGAGGTCTTTTGTGGAACAGGCATCTTGCCTGTTCCTAAGAATACTGAGGCGAAGAAGCCCAACCCCTACTCCCCACAAAAAATTGACTCTTTGTGGAACAGGCATCTTGCCTGTTCTTAAGAATGCTGCAACATAGGAGTTATACCACCCAAAAACCCCGAAAAACCCGGTTTCTTTGGTTTTATGCGTAAGTCCTAAATCCAAATTATCGGGGAAAAGTTTTCCTTACCAAAACGGCGATACCCAGCATTAACAAGCCAAATAGTAAGCCAAACAGCAGACTCCAGATAATTGTCGCAGCAAAGGGATGCAGCGGTAGAGAAAAATCGGGTTGCCATTGAATCCGTGTATCCTTGATTAGAGGATAGGCAGCGGAAAAGATTTGTCCGCCGCCGATCGCAGTTCCGACAAAAAAGATGATATTCTCAAGCTGGCGATCGCGCCTTTTCTCCCTGTCTTCCTGTTGCTGGTATAATTCCATCTGTTCCCTGTCCAATTCCACCTGTTCGATTTCCACCATCCCCCGCACAGTGGATATCGACTGCTGGAACAAATTTTGACTAGCAATCAGGTAGTTTAAATCTATTTCAATTTGCCGCTGATACTTATCCTCAGCTAAATCTAGAAACCTCTGCCAAAAATCCACATTGTCGCCTGGGATGCACAAACCTCTAATTCTTGTCAACTCCTTACCATAATTTTCAGCATTAGTATCAATGGTATTTGTGTCTTCTTGTAAAGATCGCATCTGCTGAGCAAAAGCCAACATTTTAGTGTGAACTTCAGCCAGCAAATCCTTTAACTTCTGCAACTTAACTTGTCGATTTTGTTCGCTTTCTATTGCACGCAATTCGGGAAGCTTCTTTTCTAGCTCGCCCACTATTTGCTGTGCTTGGCGATACTTTTTACGAGCTTCGCCATACACAAATACAATTTTAGCGCGAGAACACAGCAGATTCATCAAGTAAAAGTTAAACGTCAAGGTTACGAATTCCAAAGTTTGGGGATTGTCTTGCAACCATACTAAAATGTGACACCGCTGACGCGCATCATCTTCTCGGCTGTTATACTCAAAAATCGGACTCCCGAATAACTTTCCTTCCGCGCTAAAGTCTACTGATGCTGGCTGTTTATCCTGTACAAAAGCTTTAACAGATTCGTCAGCTAGTTGCCGGTAAGGATTATCAACTGCTGGTTCGGCGTATAATAATAAGGTTTGTCCCAGAGACGGTTGAATTGCATTTGGCAACAAGCAACCTTCGGGATTTAATCGAGTTAAGTCCGCTACTTTTAGCGTGACATCTTTATAGCAAAATGTCAAGTCTGCGATGTAAGTATCGTGAATTCGCAGGGCATAGATAGAACCATCAAGTTTCAGGTTATCTGGCTGAATAATTGGCGGAAACTTCAGAGGTTTTCCACCATCGGGAATTAGCAATTCTTCGTCAGTCAGATTTTCCCGTTCGCCGTCGGGATAATACAGCCCATTTTTGTAGCAAATTAGCTTGTCTCTGAGCGAGTTTAGTTCGTTGATGTTAAATTCTTTGCCGACATTATCTGCTAGATTTTCCCACAAGAATTGAGCATTTCTGGCTACGTATCCGTAGCCTTCGTCGCTATCATCTCGCAGGTGGAAAGGATAGAGGGTAATGCTGGGATTTTTAATTTGCCATTCTTGGCTCATAATCAAGTTTTTGAGATGTTTTAGAGTATTTCTATCAGATATTTGGGGCGGGCAAGATGCCCACCCCACAAGAATTTTAGGGTTTGTCTTCTAAGAAGGTGTTTGTGGATTATTTGTTGGCGGTGCAGGCGGCGGAGACGACACAGGTAAACCCAGTCGAATCTTATTTTGCTTCAGCGTTTCGCAAAACTCCCTCCGGATTTCTTCCGGTGCATCGCTATCACCGCCGCCCGCACCCGCCCGATAAATTTTGCCTTCTAAATTTTCTTCAATTTCAGGTCTGGTTTCGCACCAATCCTTAATTTTTTGAGCGATAATATTGATATTATCTGTCGAACTAACATCAAGC
>NZ_JANMZH010000352.1:0-2214 GCF_031383065.1 Microcoleus sp. OTE_8_concoct_300
GTTTATGAACTCCTGAAATTTTACAGTCTATGACTTCCTGATTTTGATAAAATAAAAGTCTGGGAAACCACACTAAATTCCAGTGGTTCGTGCAGCCGGAATGTTCCGAGTGTTGGGATTTTGATTGTATTCCCAGCATCCAGTAAAACTTTTCCGTTTATCGCACAAGCGACGCTCTGTTGAACGGTTGACTGGCTTCAGTTTTCTTCATGCTCTCTGGCCGAAATGGACTGCCGAAATTCATATATCGATATCTGAGGTACTGGTTCTAAACAGGGAGGTGGATTAAATAAAAAATTCTCTGGACAATACCGGATAATACCTCAGTTAACTTTGAGAACTGTCTTGTGATTTGGCGATCGTACAATCTGCCGAAAAGCACTTCTGAGTTAAATCGCTGATAATATCTAAGCTCATATTATCAACTAATTTAGTCAGAGCCACAGCAAGAGGCTGCTGCGACAGATCCATTCGCTCAATCAACAGCCTTACCGCTTGCTCGTCTCCACAAGCTGCTGCTTTATAGAGCTTCTTAATCGACTCCCTCGGCAACACAGACAGCGATTCAGAAGTCAGTTGCACAACAGGCTCATCCTGTTCGGACTTCCTAGACGACTCCTCTTGATAGATATAGCGAACACCCAAATGAAGCGCCATCTTCTCAAAAATTACTGTTTCTCGGAACGGTTTGGCAACAAAGTCATCGAAGCCGTTCGACATGGCGAGTTCCTGGGTTTTAACAAAAGCATTAGCGCTCAAAGCAATAATCTTAGTCTTAGAACCGTTCGGCCGTGAGCGAATTTGTTGAACAGCTTGAAAGCCGTCTAGAACAGGCATCCTCAAATCCATCCAAATTAAATGCGGCTTGTACTTTCGCCACAATTTAACAGCCAGGGTTCCGTTATCCGCAAACCGCACAACAAAACCAGCCGACTTCAATATCTGAGTTAGCAGCAACCGATTTGCCGACTCATCGTCCGCTACCAGAATGCGATATATTTGTTGGTTGGATGCCAACCCCTTCACTCGTTTTTGTGGCAGTCTGTCAGAAATTTCGCTCTGTGTTGCCAGACTGACTTTAATGTAAAAACTAAAAACCGTACCTTTCCCCACAGAACTTTTGACCTTAATCTCGCCACCCATCAGCTTCACGAAAGAGCTACTGATTGGCAATCCCAAGCCCGTTCCCGTTTGCGATTTCCTGCCAGCAGAAGCTTGCACGAACGGCTTGAACAAACGGCTAATCTCTTCAGGGGCAATACCAGGGCCTGTATCCTTAACTGAGAACAGGAGAAAGAATTTGGGTAACGGTTTTTTAGCCATAGACTGAAGGCATTTTACAGTCAGCTTCACCCTACCCGCCTCAGTAAATTTAACAGCATTGCCCAACAAATTAATCAAAACTTGGCGCAGCTTGCTTTCATCAGTTCGGACGTATTGCGGTACATCTTTCCGGAGTTCAAAAACAAGTTGCAATCCCGACGACTGAGCTTTGAGTTGGAACATCCGTTCTATGTCCGAGAGCAAACTGTACAAGTCAACAGCAGTTTCTTCGAGGGTGATTTGACCAGCTTCAATCTTAGACAGCGACAAAATATCGTTGATTAGTTTCAACAAATGCTCGCCACTGCGATTGATAATATCTAAACTCGACTGCTGTTCCGGTGCAGTTTTTTTAGAGTTCACAAGGAGGTGGGCAAAGCCGATAATCGCATTCAGAGGCGTTCTCAATTCGTGGCTCATATTGGCCAGAAAGGTACTTTTAGCGCGATTGGCACTTTCGGCTGCAATTTTAGCTTGTTTTAGTTCCTTTGTTTTCTGTGCAACTTGCCACTTTAAATCGCCAGAATATTCTTCTAACCGCTTGCGAGATGCTTTTAACTGGCCATTCATGCGCTCGAAAGCACAGGCTAGGGCTTCGAGTTCGGCAACACCGCTACCTGAAACTGTTGAGTCGAAGTCGCCACCAGCTATCGCCTCTGTTGCCGAAATTAACCGCAGCAGCCGCTGTTCTATTCTTAGGGAAATGGACAGCAAAAGGCAGATAGAAAGAACCAAAGCCAGCAGCACGAGCAAAATAGTGTTGCGGGTGTTGGCCTGAACTTTGCTCGTGAAGTCGGTTTCGGGTACAACTGCCACAATTAGCCAGTTTAAGCCTTTCGAGTTTTCAAAAGGTCTGACTTGCAGCAAGTATAGTGAGTTGCTGGCAGTAAA
>NZ_JANMZH010000376.1:0-1576 GCF_031383065.1 Microcoleus sp. OTE_8_concoct_300
CAAGCTTAAATTGCTGCAACAACGTGTCTGTCGTAAAAAACTAGGTTCTAACAATTGGCGTAAAGCTCAAAAGAAAGTCGCCAAACTGCATGAATACGTTGCTAACAGTCGGAAAGATTGGCATCGTAAATTATCTCATCAGATCTGCAAAGACGTGGGAATGATTTTCGTTGAGGATCTGAATCTGGTTGGGCTGTCTAGGGCGATGCTAGGGAAACACTGCTTAGACGCAAGCTGGGGTCAGTTCTTCACAACCCTAGAGCAAACTTGTTTGAAATATGGCGTGTACTTTCAAAAGGTAAGCGCTCATAAAACGAGTCAAGTTTGCCCCAATTGTCTAGCAGAGACAGGAAAAAAACAGCTTGATGAGCGTACTCATTCATGCTCGAACTGTGGCTATACAACGGACAGAGATGTTGCAGCCGCTCAAGTAGTTCTAATTAGAGGACTTGCAGCCGTAGGGCATACGGTCAAGATGCTTGCCTGCCAGTAAATTCATTGGAATCCCTGCGAATCAAGAATCCCCTCGCCTTTAGTCAGGGGTATGTCAAAGTAGTGCTAGTATTAAGAATTCAAAAGCTGCGCGCATTGAAGCTTGCCTCGGACAAATGCCTTCTGCCTTATACCTTCTGACGAATACCGTTTGATGATAATGCCTGCTCCTATTGAATTAATCTGGGCTGTTATTGGTTTGCTGCTGACGATAGGAGGCACTTTTTTGCCTGCATCTGTCACAATTCCTATTGGTTTGTGGGACGATCGAGGACTTCAGGCGTACTCTTTAGGTGTTACCTATCAAATTGGAGCCGTTTTGCTAGTAGGCTGCATGGGGGGGAAAAATGCTGCGGCTCTCTCGCAAATTGCTTATTTGGCATTAGGATTAACTTTGTGGCCAGTTTTTTCTCAAGGCGGCGGCATCGGCTATCTCAAAGAAGCGAGTTTTGGGTATTTGCTGGGTTTTGTGCCTGGTGCTTGGGTGTGCGGCTGGGTGGCTTTTAAGGTGGCTTCGCGGCTGGAATCTATGGCTTTTAGCTGTTTATGCGGTTTGTTCACAGTTCACGCGATCGGCTTAATTTATCTAATTTTTACTTACTTGCTGCCTCCGGCAAAAAAAACACCTTTATTCGATGAGATTCTTAAATATTCGGTTTATCCTCTGCCCGGACAATTGGCGGTAGTTTGTGCGATCGCAGTGCTGTCATTTACTTTGCGCCGCTTGATGTTTTATTGATTGGGTAATTGGGAATTGGGAATTGGTAATCGGGGATTGGTTGTTGTGTCAAATAAGGTTATACTATACATTGCGAAACGGGAGAATCATCTCGCTGCGGCTGGGATTGGTTTGATCCACTGCATTCTGCTCGCAGTCAGGAACCTCAGTCTAAAGGCATGAGGCTTGAAAGAGAAATCTAACAAGCCATCCTGACCAGCCTAAGTCTTTACTGACTACGTTTTTTGAGTCACGATACCGGAGAATGCGAAGCTAGTTTTCCGCTCTATCGCTTGCAACTAAACAGTCTTAAGGTCACTGAGATAGTGTTGCTAGCCGGCGCAAGCTCACTAAACATTGGCGAAG
>NZ_JANMZH010000382.1:0-16751 GCF_031383065.1 Microcoleus sp. OTE_8_concoct_300
TTTTGACAAATGGGCATGATATAATTTTGGTATCATTTAATTGTTTTTGGGTAAGAAGCTTTCTTACCCTATCTTTTTTCATGCTATTTGTCTAGAGTGCCCTCCCTGTCTGCTCTTCAGGCGACCTGTCGCCCCGTCAGATAATATTCATAAGCAATCTGTTGAGCTTGTGTGTTTTTATAGCTTAACCGAAAAGAGTGCCTTTTTTTCTGTTTATTTTGGGTTCAGATTCCACTCACTTTTTTCACTTCTCTGCTGTATTGCGTAAGCGTTGCTTGCCGAAGGCATCGCATCCCTCTTTAAAAAGTGTCCGGAGTATTAATTGAGTAGTTTAAGCAGTAATGCTGAAAAAATTGCTGGGGCGATCCTCCGTCATTGGGGCATTGAAAATAGCTTACATTGGACACTCGATGTTACATTTTCCGAAGATAAAAGCCAGATTCGATCTCCAGAACTCTTCCGAAAGTTTTGCACTTTTACGTCGCGAGTGCCATAAATTTACTGAAACAAGAGAAAACTTCCGGCACAAAGTCTAAAAATGAAACGGTATCGAGCGGCAATGGACAATAATTATCTAGTTCAAGTTTTAAACTCTGTCAGTTAACCCTCGAAATCTAACACCAATCTAGGAAGAAAAATTATCTGGATTTAAAAAGTTAAAAAAAATTTAAATTTCTGATATCATCTGCTTAACCGGGTTGAATTTAAGAATCTCAAGAAGTTTTTTTTATTTAGTAATCCACAAATCTACGTTTTTGTCAAATTAATTTAGATGCGTTTACCCTGGCTTCTGTGCCGCTTGGCAGTAAGTTGTTAACCAATAGCTAATTAGAGGAAACCACAGATAAGTTATGGTGAGCTGGGGTAAGTCCAGAAATCTTATTCCGCTTGCGGCGGCGACTTTCAGTAGTAATGGGGTAGGGAAATACCCGTCGCCGTAGTCGCTCTAATCTCACTTGTTTTTCTGAGCCGTATAGGTTGAGGATAATTTCTACGACTAAAAACTGAGAGGGAGATAGTTGTGTTTGAAAGTGAGTCTGATATAGCAATCCTTGCAGGAGTCGTAAATTTTTTACCCCACCCCAACCCTCCCCGAACTCGCGGTCCGGGAGTAAGAAATTCACAAATGATTTAGGATTGCTATAGAATTTAGGTAAGCTGTCGCGCATTTAAATTGTATCTTCAGGGCGGGCGGGACACCCCACAAGACTTTGATTTTTTTGACATACAATTTAAATGGAGAACAGCTTAAGATATATTTTGATAGGTCGAGTGTAACTTTCATATAGCCTATCTTTTTTTAACACAAGTCGGTCAACTCTTTGCTCTGTATGGGTTTCCGGCGGGGTTGTCGCCCCGCCAGGGGTGAGAGCATTTACACGATCGCGCTCCTAAAAACGCTTTTTACTCTCCCAAGAGATGCTCCTAAGAAGGAAATAGTCTCTATTGCAGATACTTCAAGCCCGGACTGTTTTACTCCTGGAGGCTCTTGCGACCTCAGAAACCCGGTTTATTCGTATATTTATCGTTCCTCGTCGCAAATTTTTCTAAGAAACCGGGTTTCTAGCCCCCGATGCGTAAGTCTTGAGTCTGAGAAACAGGCCGAGAGCCTGACAATATCGAGTGCAAATTGACGACGTTTCCGATGACGGCGATCGCAGGTGCTGCAAATCCGGCTGCCTCAACTTGCTCTACAATTGTACCCAAAGTCCCGATCAATTCTTCTTGTTCGGGCCGCGTTCCCCAGCGCACTAACGCTATGGGCGTTTCTGCACTCAATTGGGCTGCTGTTAACTGGCCGATAATGTAAGGCAAATTGTGGATGCCCATGTATACTACAATGGTTTCCGAGCCCCGAGCGATCGCCTGCCAATTTACCTCCGCCCGATATTTTCCCGCTGCTTCGTGGCCGGTGACAAAGGTGACTGAGGAACTGTACGATCGGTGTGTTAAAGGAATTCCCGCATAAGCAGGGGCCGCAATCCCAGAAGTTACACCCGGGACGACTTCTACTGACACTCCAGCTTTTACCAACTCTTCCATTTCTTCGCCACCGCGACCGAAGATAAACGGATCGCCGCCTTTGAGACGAACTACGATGGCATTTTCTCCAGCTTTTTCTATCATTAGCTGAGTTGTTTCGTCTTGCATTAAGGAGTGGCGACCTTTGCGTTTTCCGGCATCTATTCGTTCTGCTTGGGGGTTGATTGCTGCCAAAATTTGAGGGCTGACTAAAGCGTCGTAAATCACCACATCCGCACACTCTAACAGAGCTTTTCCCTTCAAGGTCATCAAACCCGGATCTCCTGGTCCAGCACCTACTAAATACACTTTGCCTAAAGACATTTTTCTGGCTTCCTTTACCTCTTCTGTGCCTCTGCGGTTCATTTTTGAATTAAATTCCCAATTAAGTCTGCTAATTCTACACTTGCGCCTAGAGGATTTGCGAGATGAAGTTCCGCCGCAGGAAATTGCTGCTTTAGCTGTGCGACATTTTTGGCGATCGCATCTGTAATTCCTCCATTAAATAAGAAGTATGGCACAATCCCTATTTGCTGCTGTCCACCACGAACCAAACTGTAAATTTGCTCTTCCAAACTCGGCTTTACCGACCAATAAGCTGTCAGCGCACCTAGTTTGCTGGCGATTTCCTCAACTGTCGAGTTACCTCCGGACCGACGGCTGCCGTGAGATAATAAAATCCATTTTGGCAATAGCAGATTGGGGAGAAAAGCCACCTCTTGCATCTGAATTTTTACCAATTTTGTTAAGCCTGCTTCCTGGGAACCTAAATGCGGGCGCAATTCAATTTTTAGCTGGTCACCAAAAGTTTGTTGTGCAATTTCCACCTCTGCCGGTATGTCTTCGGCGACGTGAACTCCTGGCAATAAAAATACAGGCAGGATTTGCAATTCTGTCAGTCCCAGCGACAAAGTACGTTCGCCCAAACTGCAAATTTGTTCGTGTAGCGGTGCGGGTCCGAGTTCTAAGGTGGCGGTTGCGAATGCGGGGAACGAGTCAGCCAATTTTTGAGACAGCAGTTGAGCTAGGTTTTCCAAAGCTAGTTGAGGTCTGGGGTCGCGGCTGCCGTGAGAGACTAATAAATAGGTCGATCGCAATTTCAATATGGATTTGATGTTAATGTTCGATCGGGATCTGGACTTGCGCCCACCAACTCAAGAAACCGGGTTTTTCAACGGCGGCAAGAGGCTGCTGCGAAGTATTTTCGTAAAAAAAAGCCGGTTTCTGCTTGAGTCCGGGAGATTTCCAATAACTATAACATTTTTTAGCTGATCGCTCTTCATAAGCTGCTACGCATCTAAATTTAATACAGAGACGGGCAGGATGCCCGTCCCACAATAATTGTAGAAAAATTGACTGTCTAATTAGATGCACAGCAGCTTAGTAAAGAGTAGGTTGGGTAACGCGAAGCTGTTCCCAACCTACTCGGCTGCTGTGCTGTGAGGGTGATTGCGGAATATTCCGATTAATGTCTTGGGCCTGGTTCGGCGATGTATTGGAAAGTAGGTTCCGAGTTCCAAGGGCCGCGTTCGTCCTTGCCATTTGTGGACAAGTTAAAGTAGAGATCCACAGTGGAATCTGGCGGAATATTCCCGAACAGCGGATCGGTGAGTTTGCCCAACGATTCCAGAGCTTTCATGAACATTTGAGTGTGAGAAATTTCGCGAGTCAGCAGAAAGTGCAGCGTGTCTTTCGTTCCGGGATCCGGTGCTAGTTTAATCAATTCTTCGTAGGTTTGGCGAGCTCCTGCTTCCGCACCGATATCAGCGCGCAAATCGCGCACCACATCCCCGCCTTCGTTGATATAAGCTGCAGTCCAAGCTTGACCTTGGCTGTCTAACAAGTGTGGGCCTACGCCACGCACGGCAAACAATGTGCTTTTGTAAGCTTCTGTTTGGTCAACGTTTTTGGTGTGCATTTCTATCAGTTGCCCCACCATTTCTAAGTGGCTGAATTCTTCGATGGCAATATCTTGGAGCATATCCTTAATCCCTGGATTTTCACAGTGAAATGACTGCACCCAGTATTGCAAAGCTGCTGTCAGTTCTCCGGTTGCTCCACCAAACTGTTCTAGCAGCAATTGCGCAAAACGCGGGTTGGGTTCGTCTACAGTCACCGCAGACATTAATTCTTTTTTGTGAAAAAACATGGATCGATACCTCTCTTTAATTCTCTTGTTACAGTCTGAGGATTGCAGACTTGTAGCTGTGTTCACCTTCTCAATCCATTGTGCGACAAGCGATTGCCTGGAACCTCGGTCGATGGATACATCTAGCGGGACAAATTTCTCTGCTTTCAGGTAGAGTTTAAATTTAAATTTTTAGTTAGTTATTCGGTAGACAAAATTACAATTTAGGAGCAGCATTATTGTCGCACTCGGTTAATTTTGCTGACAGGGCATCGAGGTGTCGCAGCCACTGAATGCCACCAACCCAACTGCGAGAGGGGAGGTGTCCGATTGGTGCTTGCTGACTAAATTTAATCTGCCCTAAAGTAGTAGCAGAATTGTAGGTTTGCCAGTTTACCCGATCGCAAAATCTGATATAGTCTCGCTTAACGCTTTCGTAAATTTGTTTTTGGACGCTGAAGCCAAACCGACCTTGACTGTAGTGTACCCAAAGGCGATCGAGTGTTTGCAAATCTTAACGGTAGCTGGTAAATTTGGCTAATTTCTAGCTGAGATCCCGGTTGCTGGGAAAGAGACTGACACATCAGAGCCGAAGTTTCGCGATCGGCTTCTTTCCACTTTTTGTTTGACAAAAAATCCCGCAGTTTGGTATAATCAACTCCCCGTGCATAAATTAGGGCATGATCGAGATTTGAAATAACAGATAAGGAAAAAGTTTCTGCGGAATTGGAGACAGATTTTGTGGGTAAAATGGGAGGATCAGAAGTTTGTAGGGCGCCCATATCCGTTGAGTTGTGGCTATTACTGAGAGCAGGAGCGATCGGCTTTTTGGGCGAAAGCAAATTTGGATGGCGAATATCTAAAGCTGCTTTGATATCTTGCAAAACTTCCGTAGCAAACCTGTACCGCTGATTGAGACGAGTTTGCAGCAATTTATCTAAAATTTCACCTAACTCGCGGGTAATACTCGTGCCTGTGGGGAGAAAATCGCGCCAGCACCAGCGCTCGCTGTTATAGTCGTACATATCCAAGGGAGTAACTTGCGTCATCAGGCGAATGCAAGTAACACCTAAACTTTAAAGGTCGCTAGCAGGAAATACTTTGCCACACAGTTGTTCGGGACCTAGATAATTTTGACTGCCGATGAGGGTTGCTGGACGGAGTATGGCTGAATCAATCAGCAGTTTGGCAATGCCGAAATCGATCAATACGAGTTTGTTGTCCGATTGGCGACGGATAATATTTTCGGGTTTGATGTCGCGGTGAATGACGCGCTTGTCGTGGATAAATTGCAGCACAGGCAATAAGTCCGGCAGCAGTTGCCAAATTTGATTTTCATCGTATATGCTCTGGTCTAATTCTTGCTTGAGAGTCGGCCAGTCTATAAACTATTGAACTAAATAAATAAGGCTTTCTTGTTCAAAAGCTGCTAATAATCTGGGGATTTGTGGGTGTTTTCCGAGTTCGTCTAAACGGACGGCTTCTTGGCGAAATAATTCAAGGGCTTTGTCAAAAAATTCGGGGTTGGGGTCGTAAAAATGAAATTGCTTGACTGCACAGCGGGGTTGAGATGGGATGTCTTGATCAATTGCTAGGAAAGTTTTGCCAAATCGGCCTCTACCTAAGAGTTGAATGGGGCGATATCGCTGTCTCAGCAACAGGTTAAAGCCGCAGTTTAAGCAAAATTTTCGGTGTTGGAGTTTTGAGGATTTTGGCATTCTGGGTTGATACAGTAACTCATATCGATTTTAGATTTTAGATTGCAAAGAAGAATTTGTTTTACGAACCGCGAAGACGCGAAGGGCGCTAAGGAAGAGGGAAGAGGGAAGAGAGAGGGTTGACAACTGATGCAGTCCGGGATATAAGGCTATTTTAATGCGCTGGCTCGAATCGGGATGCTGCCAAAGCTGCTGAGTCCGGACCGCGCGTCTGCTCAGGAAGCGGGATAGTTGCCGATCGCGCTAAGGGAAAATTGTGCTAAACTCTTACTGTGCGTGGGATTTGAGGCACAATCGATCTGTCCGGTTCAGGGACGCTCAGAAATATTTCAAAATATTTTTGCTTTACCCCTAGACTTGTGCTGAGATCTGATGCTATAGTTACAAAAGATATGGCGAGTGTAGCCAAGTGGTTAAGGCAGTGGTTTGTGGTACCACCATTCGTGGGTTCAATTCCCATCATTCGCCCTTTTAATTCTGAACTGTTGAATTCGATCGCCCGTCGCCTATACGGTCACTTGCGATGGTGGTAGGGTGTGCACTGCACACCTTAATCTTGTTTGGGATTTAGCGGTTGTGTGGGCACAAGTTCCGATGTGCTAATCTTGAATCCAATCTAAAATCAAAAATCAAAATATGCCGTCTTTAGTAGCAGAAGATTGGGGATATAAATTTAGTGGCGATCGCACAATTAATAAGTTTATTCGCGATGTTGAAGGGGAAGTGGCTTTAGCGAAATATTGCGATTGGGAATGCCGAGAACGTGCGGAAATTCTGATGTCGGAGATTGCTGGGAAATCGCACAATCTCTTTTACGTGCGCCGCCAAAAGGTAAATGAGAGATTTTCTGAAGAAGAAATCTGGGAATTGCTGCTTGCTACGGATGGTGATGATTTTGAATTACCTCAATTGTTGCAAAAAGCCGATCGCACTTTACGCTTATTAGCAACTGTACGCTTTGAAGACGGAATCGGCGGTTTAAAACTGCTGGATGCTGGTTTGGTGGCGGTTCCCAGAGGGAGGAAAGATGGGTATGCTTTGCCGGTTCTGTTGCGACTTTTGGCTAACAGTCGAGCGCCAATTCCTGTAAAGTCGATCGCCCGCGTGCAACAAATGCCATTTTGGGACGACAGACACATACCGACTACGGAACAGCTAAAAGTTTGGCAGACTTTTTTAAATGTGGAACAACGCATTGCCCAAGCGCGTCAATTTTGCGTGCCTTTCGGAGCGCACAATTACGGTTCTGGCTTTAAAATAGTCACTTTTGAAATTGATCGTAATTCCGCAACTCTTGACGGCTATGATGAAAATTCTTTAGAATTGGGCGACTTTCGCGAAAGGTTGAACAAAGCCAGAAATGAAGAAATTATTCTGTTTGATTCGCCGCCCGGAAGCAGAAGCAGCCGAGACGGAGAGACATTAGGCAGCGTAGCCGAAATTGACTTTGAACATGGTAAATTACGCATTAAATTAGATTTTGATTTAGGATATCGCATGGCGGGCGGCAGATATCAACTGCCTCAACAAGGATTTTTGTATTTTGAGGCGGCGGGCGATATCTCTCAGATCGATCGCAAGAAAAAAGCTTTGAAAATGCTGACAGATGGTCGCGCTCAAAATCCCTATTTGAGTGAGTTTTTCTTCGACTCTTCTCAGGCGAGAATGCCGGAAAAATTGATTAAATTGGAGCGGGAAAACTTATTAAATCGCAATGCTAATGACGACCAAATCGCCGCCGTAGAAACGGTGCTTTCGGCGCGGGATTTAATTTTGATTCAAGGGCCGCCGGGAACGGGCAAAACGACTGTGATTGCGGAAATTTGCTATCAAATTGCCCGTCAGGGCGGCAAAACGCTAATTGCTTCGCAAGCAAATTTGGCTGTAGACAATGCTTTGAGTCGGTTAGTTCACAATCCGGCGATTCGGGCTTTGCGGAAGGGAAAAGCTCATAAGGTGCAGGAAGAAGGGCAGCCGTTTTTGGAGGAAAATGCGATCGGCACTTGGCTGCAAAATACGGCGACTGACTGCGAAGAAAAGCTCTCGCAGCGCCTGACTAATGTCAAATCTTTGCGGCAGTTGGTGGCAGAATCAGAGCGATTTACCGCCTACTGTGCCGCCGAAAAAGCTTTTTTTAATGAACTAAAACACCTGCACGACAGTCAAGCAAATATTGAGGAAAAGTGCAGCCAGCAAGCAGCAGAGTATGAACGGAATTTAACCGAGAAAAGCGATACTCAATCTCTAGTTAGTGGGTTGGGAAATCTGCTGGACGCGCCTAATGTCAACTGGGAATCTCCAGAAGTGGCAGAGTTTATGCCCAGACTAAAACCCTATTCAGAAGGCAATGTTTTAGTAGAAGACTTTATGGCAAATGTTCGGATTGCCACTAGCAATGCTATTCAAATTGGGTTCGATCGCCCTGCTTGTGGCGCGTTTGGGCTGGCGGTTTGGCTGCAGGAAACTGTAGCAGCGCAAATATCGGAATTTAAGACGGCATTCGATCGCGCTGATGATGTTTGTCACGCTATGTCGGCGGTTGCGGAGTCGTTGCGGGTTTCCCGCCAGATGTCTGAGGCTTTGAATCAACTCGAATTGGGCGATCGGCAAAATCAGACACACCGCCAAAATCTCGAACAGAAAATCAAGAATTTGGAACTGCGAAAAGCGGAAATTGCAGCCGTTGTCGTCGCCGTTGCACAGTGGATCGAGACGGCGGATACGAAACTCTATGAAGTGGTGAAAAGTTGCTGGGAAACGGGCGCAATGCTCACGGATGATATGGTAGAATTGCCCGCAGGATTGCTTAAAATTGCCCGATCGCTCAAATTGCCGATCGTGCCGCCCAAATGCAAAGTCAATTTGCCAGATTTGGATCGGTTGCAAAAGGCGATATCCCACGAAGAAAACGCAGGTTTTAAGGACATACAAGGGCAACAGTTCCGGTTTAGCGAGTTTCTCCACCTAAATTTGAGTCAAACGCCGATCGTGCTCTCTGCGGGCGATCGCACCCAATGGCAGCAGCTAGCCAAAGACTTCGCCAGCTATTCCCAAGTCAGCCAAAGTCAGCGCAAATTTATTATCGAAAAAGCTGGCACTTTCTTAGGTAGCATTCAACAATTTTACAGTAAATCCTTGCAGCCAAATCTGATCCAGGCTACCTTCGATCGCCTAGTCAAAGAATTGCTGCACAGTATCCTCGCAAATGCGCGTCAGTGCGTGGTTCCCCTGAAAACCGAAACCGAACAGCAGCTTATAAAACAGCAACAGTTATTAGATAAAATCGGTCAAACCTTGAACCAGCAGGAAATATCCGCCGCTAAACTTCAGTTAGAAACAGCGCAGCAAGAGGCGAACTTAAAAATTAGCGAAGTTACTGATTTGTTGCAAGCAATTGTCCAACAGCCAAACGCACCTGAAAAGTTGCGGATTTTAGCCGAACAATATCTCGCCCAAAAATCCAATATTTGGGAGCAACCACAGCAGTTTGTCAAGCAAGTTGAGGCTTGGAAAGCAAGCGCGATTCAGCTTGAAAAATCAATTGCTGACTTAGATCCTTTTGGGGTTTTGGAGACAATCAAAAACACTCTTGACGAGCATTTATCCCCGCTGCAAATTGCCGCTGCAACTGCGCAGCAGCAACTCGCAGAACTTCAAACAGAATTGAGGGAAATTACCGCTCAACTACAACAGCAGCAACCGACAGCAGCATTACTTGTTGAGAGAAATTGGTGGGAGTCAGCATGGCAAACTATCCCGACTCAATACCAGCCACAAGTTCCGGATACAGGATTATTCAGCGGAGCTTTTTTAAGCAAAATTAAGCGTCTCTTCAAAACTTGGCAGCGGAAATTAGAACAAGAAGAAACAGCACTAAATCGCTCTCAAAACTTTGTGACAGATTGGATTCAAAAACTCCGCAATCCCTCAGAAAAAGACCAGATGGATTTAAAGCAAATTTATATTGACAATGCCAACGTAATCGGCATTACTTGCGTGCAAGCTGCCAGTTTCGATTTTACTAAAAACTTTCCCAGCTTTGATGCAGTCATCATTGACGAAGTTAGCAAATGCACTCCGCCCGAGTTATTAATTCCCGCTTTGAAAGGCAGAAAGTTAGTATTAGTGGGCGATCACAGGCAATTGCCGCCGATGTTTAATCAAAGTACGATCGACGATATTGCCGAAGACATCGGCTGTACCGGAGACGAACTTAGCTTCATCAAAGAATCTTTGTTCAAAGTATTGTTTGAAAATGCCAGCGACAGCATCAAAAAAATGCTGACAACTCAATACCGAATGCACCCGCAAATCATGGGCGCAATCAATCAGTTTTACCAGCAAAAACTCAACTGTGGCATTCAGGAACCAGACACTAGACGTGCCCACAACCTCGCAGGTAGAATCATTCAAGAAAACAATCATGTCCTGTGGGTTAAAACGCCCGTTGCACAAGGGTTTGAAGAGGAAAAACAGGGTACTTCGCGGTTGAATGTCAAGGAAATTGACCTGATCGAGCGTTTGTGCGAACAAATGGAGACAGCTTGGCGGCCCAAAGTTGCCGACGGCGAACCGCCGAAAGAAATCGGGATTATCACTTTTTACGGCGCTCAATTGAATGCAATTAAAGACAGAATAGAACCCGAAAGATTTCCTGCTTTGAGCATCCGCACTGGTACGGTTGACATATTCCAAGGGATGGAAAGACCTGTAATTATTGTTAGCACAGTGTGCAATAATATTAGGGGCGATATTGGATTTGCTAAGGAACCGGAACGGGTGAATGTGGCATTTTCTCGCGCTCAAGAATTGCTGATTGTTGTCGGCTGCCACGATTTATTTACCAAACAAACAGGTACAGTGGGAAAAATGTATCAGGAAGTTTCAAAAACGGTGCGTCACTGCGGAGGTTTTGTAGATGTTTCTAGCGTCCTCAACTAAACCAATAGACTCGAATTTAAGTTCGCTAGCGGAACAAATTGAGCAACAAAATCCGGGTTTGTCAGTGTTGGCGGCGCGTCAATTCCGCTTCGCAATCCGGCAAACTCCGCTGGAGGTGGCTACTTGCGAACCGCGCGAGTTTAACGTGTTGGAAGAGTTCATTTTGCGGGCGGGCGTTGAGTTTGAACCTGCGCCAACTTTGAAGGAATTGGCGGATTTGCTGGGGTTAGACGAGATTTTTGTGAAGACTGCGGCGGCGACTCTGGTTAGTTTGGAAAGCTTGGAGGTGGCTGAAAATGGGCAAATTGCGATCGCCCCGCAATGTAGAGATTTTTTCGATAAAGGTGCGGTTAGTCGATCGCAAATTCAATCAATTTATGCCATTTCCGATCCGCTGAATCAAACTCTTACCTTTAAATTCGATGCTTTAGCGACAGAATCGGTCAACTTGCCAGATTTAGGAGATTTAGTATCGCTCGAACATAAAATTACTGACTTTGCGGATTTAAGTATAGCAGAAATCCAGCCGTTAATTCAAGCTTCCGGCTTAGGAATTCACGTCCCCGAAAACGGCAAAATTGTGTCTGAGTGCGCTGTCATCGGCGACGATTTAGAGATTTGGCAAACAGTCTCAATTTTTGTGTTGTTAGATGCGATCGAAAATAAAACTACTATTCAAGTCCGACAGGGAAAACAAATATTAGAAACAGCATCAAACTTGCTAAACGAACTTGAATTCCAGCAAAAACTTTCCTTAAATGACTTGTGCAAATTAACCCCCGACATCGCACAGCAAGAATCAGAGACAATCCCCGTCCAGAAAACTCCTAAAAAGCCATCTAAGAAGAAACCCAAGGAAACGATATGATGAGGACTAAAGTCCTGATTGCGAACTGGTTTGTATTGAGGACTTTAGTCCTGATTAACTGATATCTTGCACCCTTATCAATTACTTGTTTAGGAACGGGCAAGATGCCCGTTCCACAAAACTTGAGTTTATTGTGGAACGGGCATCTTGCCCGTTCTTGACAAGAGTGTAACATATAAGTATTAACCAACAAATGAGGTAATTGTGCAATGGACAAACTAGCTCAATATCGTCAATACGTTCAGACATTAATCACCCGTTATGCCGAAGATGATGTTTCCGATGATGAAGTCGAAGTGCAACTAATCTTAGACACAGAACGAGATCATTATCAGTGGATGAATGTCGGCTGGGAACACTTAACCCGGATTTATCGAAGCATCATTCACATTGACATCAAAGATGGAAAAATCTGGCTTCAGCAAAATTTGACAGACCAAAATCCTGCGGAGGAATTAGTTGAAATGGGAGTACCGAGAGAGGATATTATTTTGGGATTGCAACCCCCCTACAAACGGCAGTATACTGACTACGGCGTAGCGTAAAAAATCAAGCAAAAAAAACAGAATACTCAGATACCCGACTTCTTGAAGAAGTCGGGGTTATAATTCGCCCTACTGAGCCTTAACGCATTTCAGCATCCGCAAAGTAGCCGCCGCGTAATTCCGTTTTGCAGAATCATCGAAAGCAAACCGCCCATTTCGTTAAGAGCGGCAGCAACAGAACAATAAGAAGACAGTTGAGTAATAATAGAAGCAGCCCTATAATTCGGAGTGTCTGAAAAAGTTTTAGACGGCTCTTTAGCAACTAAATTCGGCTGCATTCCGCGCGCCGACAAACTAAATTCCGCCGCTCTTCGCAGCACCCCCATCAATTCAACGCGAGTGACGGGCTGCGTAGGTTTAAATGTTCCATCTTGATAGCCGCTAACTATCTTGCTATCGCGCGCAAATAGAACTTTTCCGGCCCTCCAGCGGGAAATATCAACCTCGCTATAGAGACGGATAGAAAGATTGCTAGGAAATGTGATATTAGCACCTTGTATTCCTTGAAAGGATTCCAATACTAAAGATACCAATTGCTCTCTGGTAACAGCAAGTGGGGGTAGAAAGGTATTATTTTGAGAAAAGCCGGCTACAAACCCAAAGCCCACAGCTTCTTTGATTTGGGAAGCGTAGATATCATCGGTAGCTATCTCCGAATTGTAGAAAAGCCAGTATTGCCTACGGTATTGCCTGCGGTATTTCCGTAGGTATTTCCTGCGGTATTTCTGTAGGTATTGCCTGCGGTATTTCCTGCGGTATTTCCTGCGGTATTGCTTGCGGTATTGCTTGCGGTATTGCTTCGGTATTGCCTGCGGTATTACCAATTTCTGGCGGCGCGGGTTCATTGGTAGTGAAATAAAAGTGGCCTAATGTGCGGCCTTGGTAAGCTCTTTTACTCAAGCGCCAAGCAGGATCGAGAGTGATTCTCATAAAATCGTTAACATCGCCGTTTGTGCGACCGATAATCACCGATTTACCTTGGTAATCTACCGGAGTTCCCATTAGAAGAACATCGCCATTAACACTTTCCAAAGTTAGGGCATATTTTAATGCTAAATCGGTGCCGGCCATACGAATTGAAAAGCCGTTGCTGTCAGTTGCGCGACCACAAATACCGGTGAAATCAAAAGTAACTAATAACGGATCAACTTTCACCGGATTAGAGCCGCTTTCGCTCCAGCACTGCCGCTTGTCAGTTACCTGTTCTAAAATTAGCAATTGGTAGCCGCCGAAAGGGCGGGGTTGGGCGATGACAATTACTCGGTCTTGGCTGATTTCGGTTTCGTCAAAAGTAAATGCTTTAGCCGAACCGATCGCCCCGAGTGTTAAAATTGCTGAACCTGCGAGTGCGGCAACTGTTCGTACAAGTGAATGTTTCATGCTTTTTCCCTATGGGCTCCTTATTGTGATGAGACTTATCTAGAATATAAAAAACTCGCGCTCTTTAGACAACCAGATAGAATTTTACCCTCTCTTCGGTGGTACCAAGTGCGATCGATCGCCGATCGTCACATTGGTTCGTAGTGAGGACTTTAGCCCGAGGGAATTTTATGAGGACTTTAGTCCTCACTACAAACTTATAACCGTTATTTTAGCGACGAACTTGGTATTATATCAATTCCGGTTAGAGCGGAATGATAGAAGCTCTGGACACCGCACTAGCCTTTCCCTACCCCCAAATAATCGCATCGGGCGATCGCACCAGATGTAACTATCGCCCGATTAATTTTCGGGAAACGGCACCGCGCCGTGTCCTGACTGTGGGTAATATTAATTCCGATGCTACCGGATTTGATATTACTTGCGGGAAACGATCGCAATATCCGCACAAAAAATGGTGCGTTAACCAAGTGTAACGCACCCTAAAACAAACATTCAAAAAGCGCCTTTCCTGTCTAGCGAAACATACTGCTAACGGAACTATCTTCGTGAATCCGCCAAATAGTTTCTCCGAGCAAATTCGCTACCGAAAGCACTGTCAACTGCTCAAAACGGTTCTCTTCAAGCACAGGAATTGTATTCGTAACAATTACCTCTTCCAACACCCCGCTAGACAAACGCTCGATCGCCGGATGCGAAAACACCGCATGAGTAGCACAAGCATAAACCTGCCTCGCACCCTCGCGGCGCAACAATCTCGCCCCCTCAGAAATCGTGCCGGCAGTATCGATCATGTCGTCTACCAACACAGCAGTTTTGCCCCTGACATCACCGATAAGATTCATCACTTCTGCCACGTTGTGAGCTTGACGGCGCTTGTCAATAATTGCCAGGGGAGCATCGCCAAGCTTTTTGGCAAAAGCTCTCGCCCTAGCTACTCCGCCCACATCCGGCGAAACCACAACAATATCCGTCAATTGCTTGCTCGCCAGATAATCCAAAAGCACCGGCGAACCGTAAACGTGGTCGAAAGGAATGTCAAAATAACCTTGAATCTGAGCCGAGTGCAAATCCATCGCCAAAACGCGACCGGCCCCAGCTTCAGTAATCAAATTAGCGACCAACTTCGCAGTAATCGACTCTCTTCCAGCCGTTTTGCGGTCAGCCCTAGCATACCCGTAGTAGGGAATGACGGCAGTAATTTGTCTGGCCGAAGCGCGCCGACAAGCATCGATCATAATTAACAATTCCATGAGGCGATCGTTCACTGGGCCACAAGTTGGCTGAATCAAGTAAACATCGCAACCCCGAATCGATTCTTGAATTTGAACGTAGAGTTCCCCATCAGCGAACCGCTTGCGAACCATCGGCCCCAAATCTATCCCCAGATAGCGAGCCACCTCTTGGGCGAGGGGAATATTAGCAGAACCGGAGAACAGCCGCAGACGGTCATGAGCGGAAACCGGCGGCTCGGGAAGCGGAAGCGGTAAAGTAGCAGAACGGATCACAGCAGGCCTCTTGCAGGACGTTTATTCCATCGCTATCTTACCATCGGAAACTAGAAATATTTAGCCAATTCTTAGAGAGATTTAACTTTCGGGGCTCCCACAAGTATTAAGTTAGGTGAACTCAATAGGGCTTGCAGAAATATGTCCGATAAACCGGGTTTCTAGCCCACATTCTGCAGCCTCAACGGTCACAATCGGTTTTTACTTATTTTTCTCCAGCACTAAAGCTATAAATTATACTACAATACCGTACATTAACGGTTAAAAAACTGTTTAAAGGCATAATTTATTACTTTAAAGATAGAGTCTTCTGCGTAATTATGCTGTGTGACACCCCAGGGTGCGGAATGTGGGTTAAAGATAGAGTTTTCTGGGTAATTATGCTGTGTGACACCCCAGGGTGCGGAATGTGGGTTCTAGCAAGCGATCGTACAGGCAGAAGTACGATCGCACTTGTGCCCCTGCGTCTAAAAACTATGGCGAGAGTCAATGCCAGGGCCGAGGCCCGAAGTGTAGCCCCCCAAAATTCCGTCGAAGCCCGAAGGCATCTAGCCCGAGTCCGGGATCAAGGCAATAAAAATGCCACCAACAGGCAATAAACTTGAAAAACACTGTAAAAAAAGTTAAGAATCGGGATCGCACTCCAGATTTTTGAGTACGGCAAAGCAAGGTAGAAATTGATGAGCTTAAGAGAACGCATTGACGCAGAAATCAAAGCAGCTATGAAGTCCAAGGACAAAGTTCGCTTGGAAACAGTTCGCAGCATCAAGAAATTTATTCTCGAAAAAGAAGTCAGCCTCCGTCCTTCCGGGCAAGACACGCTGACAGAAGCTCAAGAAATGGAAATTTTGATGCAAATAGCGAAACAGCGCCGGGATTCGATCGAACAATACCGCAAAGGCGGCCGCGAAGATTTAGTGGCACAAGAGGAGGCGGAGTTGGCAATTGTTGAAGAGTATTTGCCGCCGCAGATGTCAGACGAAGAGGTGAGTCAAGTCGTTGACGAAGTGATTGCCTCGGTGGGCGCTACTTCTGCAAAAGAAATGGGCAAGGTGATGGGCAAGGCAATGCAGCAGCTTAAGGGCAAAGCAGACGGTAACAGAATTCAAGAGATGGTGAAAGCAAAGCTTAACTGCTAGTGCCGCTCCAACTCAAATCTTGCAGCTGCAGGCGATCGGTCTTTCAGGGGCCGGCTATTGGCGCCACAAGAATATTGAACTTTGAGCAACTTTGAGCAACAGCCCGGATACTCAAAGTTGCTCAAACAGTCCTGGACTCATCAAGACTAAAGAAACCGGGTTTTTGATCGGATCTGCAGGTTGCAACCTGTGTATTTTCATGAAAAAACCAGGTTTCTGACTATTCTTGCGTCCAAGAATGTCAAAAAAATGTAAAATACTAACTTTGGTCGGCACTGGGAACTAGAGACAGTCAGGAACCTCAGCCTAAAGGCATGAGGCTTGAAGGAGAAATCTAACAAGCCGTTCCCCTAGGGCCATCGTCTTTACTGACTACGTTTTTTGAGTCACGATACCGGAGAATGCGAAGCTAGTTTTCCGCTCTATCGCTTGCAACTAAACAGTCTTAAGGTCACTGAGATAGTGTTGCTAGCCGGCGCAAGCTCACTAAACATTGGCGAAG
>NZ_JANMZH010000403.1:0-22951 GCF_031383065.1 Microcoleus sp. OTE_8_concoct_300
GGCGGGACGCCCATCCCACAATAACAATTAAAATTGTAAGTTATTTAATTCGCGCTCCTAAAGGTACTAACAGAGTTCTGAACCTGCGATATGAGTTCTGGCAAAAAATCCGAGAAGTTTGTTTCAAAGACTTAATATTAATTGATGAATCTGGAGTTAACTTGGCAATCGTTAGGTTATATGCAAGGGAGGCTAAAAGGTTCAAGAGCCCAGGGTTCAAAACCGAATCAACGCGGAAGAAATGTCTCACTAATTGGAGCTATATCGGTAAATGAAGCCCTAACATCAGTCCATTTAATAGGTACAACTGATGCAATTACATTTGAGGCTTTTATCATCCGAAAACTCGTACCAAAATTATGGATAGCGGTTTGTGTAGTGATGGATAATTATACTATTCATACCGGAGAATAAGTAGAAAAAGCCATCAAAAAAAAAGTGCAAAATTAATATACTTGTCCCCTATTCGCCGGAATTATCCCCAATTGTAAATTAATTGTCAAAACTTAAAAATATTCTCCGTTCTATCAAGATGACTAATTATCAAGAGTTAGCAAAAACTATAGAGTTTGCATTTAATGAAGTTACATCAAAAAATATTTGGAATTGATTTACTCACTGCTGTTATTGTACCTCATCTTTATGAGAAAGGCTATATATGTTTCCTATGCAAGCATATAGCAATCCTTGCAGGAGTCGTAAATTTTTTACCCCACCCCAGCCCTCCCCGAACTCGTGGTCCGGGAGTAAGAAATTCACAAATGATTTAGGATCGCTATATAACTAATTTAGCTCCTGTTTTTTGTTTAAGTCGCGTTAACCTCTGCAGGTCTCTCTAAATTAAACATTTTTTCCCCGATCGCGTTAGCTGAGTCAATTTGTGCTTCGTCTAAACTCCCATCTCCTCTACAGATGTTCACGGGGTAATAACGCCTCTGGAACCTTGATTGTAAAAGCACTGAAGCCCCTGAACCTCAAAAAAGATAGCGGATTATTGACAGGCTGATTGACTCATTAGATCGTCCGATATCCCCTTGGACTTGATTCTCTACGATCGCCACTCTCTTTTATTGAGTCACGCCAGCGAAGATACTTTCGCTTGGTCACTCAACTCAAAACCTTGACGCAGCTTTGCTTTCAACCTGCTTGTCACCCCGTCAACTACAGATGTGGAAAACTCGCCTTTTATAGGGCTGAAAAAATTATCGGAATTTTTTGAGGATAAAAGTTATCATAAAATTGGGTTGAAAACCCCGTCCTAAAAGGAATGCTTTTTCTATAATTAAATAATTTAACGTATGTCTTGACTTGGGAGTAAATCAATTCTAGAATAAAATTGGATTTTAAAGATTGAGTATCAGGCTGCGCAGCCTAAAAAAATCGTAATTAAAGTCAATCCCAAAAACGATTAGAAATAGACCCTTGAAAATGGTACGCCGGGACTCTCGCGTTACGGGAGTGCGACGCACTTAAACGCCCAAAAGATATCTATCACCACGCTCAAAAAGCTTTCGTGGTGAGGCAAGGGAACCCTAGCAATAGGGATATTAAGAGCGAAATGTCTTAAAAACCCTCATGCCTTCAGCCCCAGGAGTGTCAATGATGAGGAAAGTAAAAAATAAGCGCTACTATTAAGTAGGTGCAAGTAATTCACTCAACATTTAATCAGGGGGCAATAAAGCCTTTATCTGCTTAGTGGGCAAGCATTTTTACGTGATTTACCTACACGTACCTTATGACAATTTTTTTTTATTGCAGTGACAGATAACTATAAAGGAAGCCCAACCTCTGGTTTTCAGTCACTTCTAATCCTTAATTACTCATCATCAAAAGAGAAGCTATGGCTACTTTCTTCACTGGTTCTTTGGGTCAAGCAAATAATTACAGCACCATCCCTGACCTAATAACAAAATGGCCGACTGCTGCCCAGAATCAAGGCATCAAGCTGTTTGGGATAGCTTTTGACGGCGGGGAAACTGATTACCTTAACCCTACTGTCATCAGCAACCTCACCTTCGCAACGAACGACAACCCTAAAAGCTGGTTGACCTATGGCACTAGCGCTGGTATTGGTGCCCCATCCTCTTATGATGGTTGGTTCACTAACCCCAATAAAAATCGGGCGGAAATCAACTATAACCCCAACACCAATGAATCTCAGGCGGTGAAGGTGAAATGGGCAGATAACCAAAATATCACTAGCACAACGATCGATCTAAGTGGGTTGATTCCGAACACAGTTCCAGGGGGCGATGAAGGTAATGAAGTTGGTTTCCTACAAATCTTTAATAATGGGGTTCCGGTATCGCCTAGCAATTTTACTTTCACTCGCCTCAACGCTCCTCCCGCTCCAAAACCCATAACTCTGTCTTCAGGTGGAGTGACTTTCATTGGCGATCGCACCGATGGCAGTTTCAAATTCCAGATACAAGCAAACCCTGTGAGCGGCATTACTTTTAACGAACTGCGGTTCTCCACCAAACCCTACGATAGCCCCACCAGTGCCTACCTCGCCGCCCCGTTCAAAGACGATAGTTCCGACTACGTAGTTCGGAACATTGAATATCAAGGGACTGAAGATCCGATTAGCCTTCAGTTTAGTGCCCCAACCTTCAGCGTCAACGAAAATGGAACGCCGATTGCAGCTGTGACTGTCACTCGCATTGGCAGCAGTATCGGTACCGCCTCAGCTACCGTGAACCTCACTAATGGAACTGCTACATCCCCCGCTGACTACAACAATGCTCCCATCAGCGTCAATTTTGCCAATGGGGACACCGCAGCTAAGACTATCACCATTCCCATTGTCGATGACACCTTGGTCGAGGGTAACGAAACCGTTAACTTAAGCTTGACCAACCCCACCGGCACCAGCCGTGTCACCTTAGGAACGCAAAGCACCGCCACTTTGAACATAGTGGACAATGACTTTCCCGGCACGCTGCAATTTAGTGCCCCTACCTTTAGCGTCAACGAAGATGGGACGGCGATTGCAGCAGTGACAGTCACTCGCACGGGCAGTACGACGGGCGCCGTCAGTGCCACGGTGACCCCCAGTAATGGTACCGCTACAGCCCCTGGTGACTACAACAATGCTCCGATTGTGGTGAATTTTGCCAGTGGGGATTCGGCACCCAAAACCGTCCTTATTCCGATCGTCAACGACACCTTGGTGGAGGGTAACGAAACTATCAACTTAAGTTTGGGTAGCCCTACAGGTAATGCCACGATTGGAACGCAAAGCACCGCCACTTTGAACATAGTGGACAATGACTTTCCCAGCAGCACGCTGCAATTTAGTGGCCCTACCTTTATCGTCAACGAAGATGGGACGGCGATTGCAGCAGTAACGGTTACGCGTACTGGCAGTACGACGGGCGCCGTCAGTGCCACGGTGAACCTCAGTAATGGTACCGCTACAGCCCCTGGTGACTACAACAATGCTCCGATTGTGGTGAATTTTGCCAGTGGGGATTCGGCAGCCAAAACAGTCATTATTCCGATCGTCAACGACACCTTGGTGGAGGGTGACGAAACTGTCAACTTAACTTTGGGTAGCCCTACAGGCAATGCCTCGATTGGAAGCCAAAATACGGCCACTTTGAACATAGTGGACAATGACAGCAGCCTGCAATTTAGTGGCCCTACCTTTATCGTCAACGAAGATGGGACGGCTGTGGCAGCAGTGACAGTCACTCGCACGGGCAGTACGACGGGCGCCGTCAGTGCCACGGTGACTCCCAGTAATGGTACCGCTACAGCCCCTGGTGACTACAACAATGCTCCGATTGTGGTGAATTTTGCCGCTGGGGATTCGGCAGCCAAAACAGTCCTTATTCCGATCGTCAACGACACCGATGTGGAGGGTAACGAAACTGTCAACTTAACTTTGGGTAGCCCTACAGGTAATGCCACGATTGGAAGCCAAAGTACGGCCACTTTGACCATACTGGACGATGACAGCACCCTGCAATTTAGTGCCCCTACCTTTAGCGTCATCGAAGATCTGGGTGTGGCATCCGTGACAGTCACTCGCACGGGCACTCCGACTGGGGCCGTCAGTGCCACGGTGAACTTGACAAATGGTACCGCTACCGCTGCCGTGGACTACGACGGTACTCCCCTTGTGGTGAATTTTGCCGCTGGGGATTCTGCACCCAAAACCGTCCTCATTCCGATCGGCAAGGACACCGTGGTGGAGCCTGACGAAACTGTCAACTTAACTTTGGTTAACCCTACAGGTAGTGCCTCGATTGGAATGCCAAATACTGCCACTTTGATCATAGAGGACGATGATTTGGCTCCTCAGAGCGCTACTTTAAGTGCAGCGAGCATTGTCGGTGATTCAATTACTGACTTTCGTTTGGCTAGTGCGATCGACAGCAACAAAGTCAGCAATGTCGGGCAAGATGGGATTCCCTTGCAGGGTGGCAATACCGATATTGAGAACAACGATATCACCAACGCTAATATTAGTGATGCCCTCACCTGGGGTGGTATCCCGCTACAGGATTCCAGCTTGTTTGGTGGTTCGGTGCAGGGAACAGTGGATATGCTGAGCACTTTCATCACCAACTTTTTAAATCCGGTGGGAATCACTAGCAGAATAGGTACCCCTAACCTCATGATTAATTACAATGACTTATTCGCCGGCACTGGCCCGAATAAGTCATTGCTGGGGTAGGTGCTAGTTTGGACGGCTTCAACCTATTTCCTACTTTGGTCTGATAAGTAGCAACTTGCGTTAGTAGGTTTTAACTATTTCTGACAACTTAAGTTAGGACAGCATTTGTCAATCCGCAATTATACTCACAATTGACTCGAATTAGGGGTAGAAAACTCAGATTTGGGCGATCGAGAAATCGTCAAGTATCCGAATCCTGACTCCTAACTCCGGCGATAAGTATTAAGTTGTCACCAATGCCCCCGTCAGGGGTAACTCCCTAAGAATACCCGTTTCCATGTACGGGAAACGGGTATTCACGGTTCTAAATCAGAGGTGCAGGAGATAATACTCGCGATCGACTCAACCCAATCTCAAGGTTCGCCGATAGCTGTGTTCAACCCAGCCTATGAGAATGTCCCATACTTAACGAAACATCGCTGATTCGCCACTCACTTGAGAATTGCTATACACATCTAGACAGCCCTTTGAGGAAACCTACTTGACATCTCCGCAGCCCTTTCTGAGACAGGGAGATGTCACCTTCAATCCTTTGGCAAAATGGGAAATGGGAAGGAGAAATGGGGAATTTGGAAAATTTTCTCCCCATCTCCTTAATCCCCAGTTTAGGATATTACTTTTCTCCCTTAAACTACATATCTGAGATTTAAAGCCGCTTGGTTAAGTTTTTGAGTGCCAATTCGACTTTGGGTAATACCGCTGGCTGATTCCGCTGCTCCTTTATTCAGAGCATTCATCGCATCTACCACTTGTTCAATAGCGAGGGCCTGCTGTTTGGTATTCAGATAAATTTGCTGACTGCTGACAACAACACTGTTAATAGCATTAGCAACATGGTTAAAAGTCTGGGCCGTACCTTCAGTCAATTTCAAGCTATTATCTAAAGTTGTATTGCCCTCATCTGTTACCATCACTGTCTTATTAATGGCATTCTGAATATCGTTTATCAAATCATTAATCTCAGCCGCCGATGTCTTGCTTTGATCTGCCAGTCTGCGAATTTCCCTCGCTACCACCCCAAACCCCTTTCCTTGTTCTCCGGCGCGTACTGCTTCCACTGTGGCGTTAATTGCCAGCATATTAGTTTGATTAGCCAAATCGCTGACTAAATTGGTAATATTAGCAATCTGATTGGTTTGCTGGCTCAAATGTAAAACTTGCTCGGCGATCGCTCCGACTTTTTCCGTCAAAGTCAACATTCCCTGCTGGGTTTTCTGCACTACTTTACTGCCTTCTGCTGCCATGTTTAAGACATGACTGGCATTCTCAAGGGCTGATTCGGCTTGTATAGCTGATTGCCTCGATGATGCGCCCAATTCATCCATTGTGGTAGTTGTTTGATTAACAGAAGCAGCTTGTTGTACAGCAATCCGTTCCTGTTGCTCAATTGTAGCCGCGATCTCCGTGGAAGAACTGACAATCATATTAATAATACCTTTCAGGGCCTTATCTAAAGGTTTGGCGATCACTATACTTAAAGCTATTCCTAAAATAATCGCTGTTATCGGTCCAACTGTCATCCCCAATAATACAGATACTTGAGTCTTACTAATATCATTTTGTGCGGTTTGATAAGCGGTGTCTGCTTGTTTTTTGTTATAATCAGCAACTGCTAAGGTTGATTTTTCAGATATCATAAATTTAACGCGAATTACCTTAGCTTGCTGACTAAGTTTATTTAAGAGGTTACTAGCTGTGTTTGCTGTTGCCATTTCTGGCGAATTACTTTTACCCTGATTAATTAGTTCTATCTGCAAACCCAAAGGATTCAATATTCCCAGTTTTTCAAATTCTTGATTAATTCGCAGGAATTCTTGATCTGCCTGCTTCCAATCCTCCCAATACTTAAGCATTTGTTGATATAGTGCGTCTTCCTCTGAGGTAAGTGTAGTGGCTTCGTATGCTTTAAACCCATCTTGAATCTGCTGCCAAGCCTTATCCATTCTGTTTAAGGCATCTTGCCTTTCTGCTTGAGTGAGTCCCGGATTAATTAACGCTCTCTCTGATGACTCAATTTGGGTTTGTCCCTCGTTAATTTTCAATAATGCTTCAATACTCGGTAAGTTATCTTTACCGATAGTCTCTATGTGTTGACTGAGATTAGATGTTGAACTCCATCCTACCCAGGCTACTAAAAATACTAAAAGTCCCATCATCAGAAATGCGCCGATCAGTCTGGTTTGTAAATTCAGGTTTCTCAACATAATATTTTTCCTTCCTTCTACTACAGTGATCCTCGCTGGAGTCATGAACACATATTGTATAGTATAGCCTTAGTCAGGTAGATGAGGTACCGATTTTAATTTTACCTAAACCCGCAGCGTCAAAAAGGAGACTCACTCCAACCAATTTTCAATCGCGGTAGAAAGAGGGCGGGGCGCAGATCCTTTTTGACAATTTCTGTAGACACCCAACTAGCCCATAAGTTATACTTAAGTCAATGAGTTGAGTGTAAAGATGTTGGTATTGGAAGCAACACTCGAAGGAACGAAAGAGCAGTACGAAAAGCTGAATGAAGCTATTCGCACTTCTCGTTTTGTTGGGAACAGTTGTCTGAGATACTGGATGGACAACAAGGGGTGCATCTCACTTTGGCACATACATCAAATTGAAAGTTGACCGTTGAGATGCAGCACAGCGAAGAGCAAGGATAGAGGAAACGTTTTCAATATTCCATTGCGCTCCCGATATTTTCACCCTTAATCCAATGCGTTTTATTGTTGATTCAACTGTTCCCGAACCAATCGAACTTATGGAGTCTTCTTTGTAGTATTGATAATTTACTATTCGGCAGCGATGGGTCTCTAAATAATTGCAAAACGTTTTAAATGCTTGACCTTTAAAGTCTTTAAATAAATTTATAACTTCATCCACTTTGCCTTGCCCTAACATATTTTCTGCTGATTTCACTCGTTTTATTGAACCCCCTACCTTGTAGAGATTTTCTTTGAGATGATACCAATCTAAGATTTCTTGTCTTTGTTCATTATCTCCAATTTCTTTAAATATGTTCCAAATCCCGGCATGACCATCTCCTAAACAATACATAGGGTGTAGTAATTTTTGGCTATTAGTCCAATCAATTAAATCTTGATTATTTTGAAAAAATGCTCCCGAATAAACATTATCTAAACACACGGCTTTATAGTCTTTCCAGTAACAGCTATCGCCCTTTTGTTCGTTGCGTAGTCTGACTTTACCGCCATCCAATGTAATTTCTTTGACTCCTTGTTGAGATGTAGGCAATTCAAATTATTGTCGATTGACTAATCTTTGTAATGTACTATGAGAAATTTTGATACCCGTAAATTTTTCTAAATCTTTTTCTGCCATTTGATAAGATTCGTTAGCAGTGATTAAAAGACAGCAACTTTCCATCAGTGGACTAAATTGACTGTAAGCTTTTAAGCCAAAATATTTTGCCTGATTATCTGTAATGTCGAGCGAGCCGATTATTGATTTTATTTTTCGGGTTTTTCCTGTTTTAATTCCTGATACTGCTGAAAAAAAAGTTACCTATTTCTGGACCAACTTCTGATAACATTTTCTGACGGACTGATTTTTCTATACTTTCAAAACTTTTTAACTCGGTTGGATCTGTATTTCTGGAAAGAATTTTTGCTACCGCTTTTAAGTGGGCTTTTAACTGTTGTTGGTCTGAGGGTGTCATTTTATTTACCTCATCTTTATTTGACGATTTTACTAGCTTTTTCATTTTAACTCTTTTTTGACACATTCGCATTCATTGAGATGCACCCGACAACAAGGACATTAGTAAATATGAGTTAAGTGCATATTGGGCTGTACTGGCAAGTCAATTTGAGTTGGCTAAAAACTTCAATTATCTGGCAGGTCAAGCTAGGGCTGAAAGAGCATGGTCTGCCATTTCTCGCTTTTAGGATAACTGCAATAAGCACAACCCGGGAAAGAGGGGTATCCTCGGTTCAGAAAACAACAAACACATGGTTCTGTTGAGTACAAAATCAGTGGATGGAAGCTTTCCCAAGAGTGGCGATATATCGCTTTTTCTGAGGATTTTAAAGCCGGAACTTTTAAAAGGTGGGGAACCTGCGATTTGCATTTCTATCAATTGAAGCAGATTAATCCTGTCCGCGTTGTCCGTCGTGAAGACGGATACTACGCTCTTAATTTCATCTTGACCAAGAACGGTTGGAGAAACGTGAACCAACTGCCGATAAGGTCGGTATTGATCTGGGATTGAATCACTTCTACACCGATTCCGACGGGAAAACAGTAGCCAATTCGCGTCATCTTCGTAAATCTGAAAAGTCTTTGAGGCGACTTTAACGTCGTATGTCTAAAACCAAAAAAGGTTCCAAAAATAGAGCTAAGTTTAGAAACAAACTGGCTCGAAAACACCTCAAGGTAAGTCGCCGTTTCGTTAAGAATTTGCTGTCAAAACGGCAAGGTGCGTAGTGATCTCCAATGACATAGTGGCTTAGGAGGACTTGAAGGTGCGAAATATGGTGAAAAACCGACATCTTTCTAAATCCATTTCTGAGGCAGCCTGGACTCAGTTCCGTAGTTGGGTTGAGTATTTTGGGAAAGAATTGGGCTTGGTAACAGTTCCTGTACCACCCCACTAAACTTCACAAAATTACTCGAATTGTGGGGAGGTCGTCAAAATGTCTTTAAGCACCAGAACACATACTTGCTAACATTTGGGACACACTCAGGACAGAGATTGGAACGCTGCACGAAACATTTTAGAAAAAGCATTAAGTACGGTGGGTTACATCGGAATTAGCGCCTAGGCCTGAGGCTGACCAATACTTGGATGAGGAAACTCCTTCAAGCAAGTCAACTCGTAGAAAGAGGAAGCCCAAAGAGCGATCTTTGGCATCCCCCGCTATATTCGGTGCCCCGAATTAGCGGTGGGAGGTTGTCAATGCTTTTCCTTAGTCGATCGAGATTGACTGAGGCCCCGTGCTTTTACCGTTGGTGGGTTCGGCTGGGGGAGTAGTGTATGAAGTTGAACCGGCTTGTGAGTCGATCCAGCTTTTAACGGGCTCTTCGTGAAGGTTGAGTCGAAGCAGGCCAGAAAAAAATCCGCCAGTGAAGGCGATGGGCTGTTGGATCAATTCTTTGGCCATTGGCATGAGTTCGTCGAGGAACATTCAATAGTCTCCTTGTGCTGCTGGGGTTCTACCTTAACTGTAGCGTTTGTACTGCGATGCTGGCAGCAACCTACAAAAGACTCTGTTCTCAGCGCTGAAGATGGGCGATCGGCTAACAAGCCGACTAATGGTCTACAATGCTAATTAAATTGCTGCAAAAATTTTATGTGCCGTTTGCTTGGCTACCTCGGGGAGCCGATTTTACTTGATGCTATTCTGTACAAGCCGGAACATTCCCTAATTGTGCAGAGTTACGATCCCCGCTTCATGACTTCTGGCCTACTCAATGCTGACGGTTTTGGTATTGGTTGGTATCACCCGCACCTAGATACTGATCCGTTTACTTATAAAAATGTACAGCCAATTTGGAGCGACGTTAACCTTCCGAGTATCAGTCGATACGTTGAATCCGGATGCGCGATCGGATATGTTCGCAGTGCAACTTCCGGACAAGCTGTAGATTTGAGCAACTGTCAGCCGTTTCAGAACGATCGCCTGCTGTTCGTACACAACGGCTTCGTGGATAATTTTCGGCAAACTCTTTACAGACCAATTCGCGATCGGCTCAGCGATACGCTTTATCAATCAATTAACGGTACTACAGATTCAGAGCATATCTTCGGCTTGTTTCTCAATGAATTGACAGCTGCCAATCTGACTCTAGAAGCTGCTTTGCAAAAGTCGCTGAAAACTTTGGCAGAACTAGCAAACTTTCACCAAGTAGAATTTTCAGCTAATATAATTATCAGCGACGGACACCAGCTCGTTGCCTCTCGCTTTGCTTCCCAAAAAGCCCCTCCTTCCCTCTATTGGCTGCGAGACGATTTAAATTTCCCGGATTCTGTCATCATTGCTTCTGAACCTTTATTTGCTGGCAATTGGCACGAGTGTCCAGTCCAGAGCATTATCAGTACCGGAGTAGACCGTGATATCCAATTCTATCCAATCTTGTAGAGAGGCAATTTATCGAGATTTGCAGCAGTGTCGCTGCGGCACTTTCAAGCTATTTACAGGCATCGATTATGATACTTTCTGCCGCCAAGCTCATCCTGATTTCAGTCCAGTTGGCTGGCATTTAGGTCACATTGCTTATACTGAGGATTTGTGGCTGTTGCAGCGGTGTGCTGGGTTGAAGCCAGTTTTTCCTGAGTATCACCAACTGTTTGCTGCTGATATTTTGCCGAAAAAACAACGGGTTTTTCTGCCGACGTTACCTGAGGTTGAATTATATCTGAACGCGGTGAGAAAAAAGGTGTTAGATTATTTGGAAGTAGCGCCGATCGACGAGCAAGAACGTCTCTGGCGGTTTATTATTCAGCACGAAAGCCAGCACTGCGAAACTGTTGCTTTCGTGTTGCAAATGCAAAGGAATAAGGAAGGAAGGCACGACACGGATTTGGACACGGATACACGGATTAATTCTCTCCAACAGAGAGGAATAAAGCAGCAGAAATTCCCAATGCCCAATTCCCAATGCCCAATTCCCAATTCCCAATGCCCAATTCCCAATTCCCAATTCCCAATTACTGATTCCCCCGCGATTGAAATTCCGGGCGGGGAATTTTACATGGGAAGCGATGCTGCTGAGGCTTTGGATAACGAGCGATCGCGCCACCTATGTTATTTAGAAGCATACTCGATCGATCGCTATCCCGTCACTTGCGGTCAATACCGAGATTTCATTGAATCCGGCGGCTATCAAAACCCTGATTGGTGGTCAGCGGACGGCTGGAAATGGCTGGAATCTGCTAAAGTCGATCGACCGCTTTACTGGTCAGAAAATCCAGCTTTCAACAAGCATCCAGTCTGCGGCGTGAGTTGGTACGAAGCCGAAGCTTACTGCAACTTCACTGGCAAGCGTTTGCCATCGGAAGCCGAATGGGAAAAAGCTGCGAGTTGGGATGCCAAAAATGAAACATATCGCATCTATCCTTGGGGAGAAGAACAGCCAAACGGGAGTTTGTGCAATCACGGCAATAATATTGCAAATACCTCGCCAGTTGATGCCTTTCCTAAAGGAGCAAGTGCGTCCGGTTGCTGCGATATGTTGGGCAATGTGTGGGAATGGACTGCTTCAACTTTTGACGCCTATCCGGGATTTGAAAGTTATCCTTACAGGGGATATTCTCAAGTTTATTTTGATGGAGAACACCGGGTTTTGAAAGGCGGGAGTTGGGCGACTTTTCCCCAGGCACTGCGATCGAGTTTTCGGAATTGGTACTATCCGGGCGTGCGGCAAATTATTGCTGGTTTTCGCTGCGCTAAGTAGTTCGCTATTTCATTATAATTATCGAGTGCACGGCTCCGTGCGCTCCTTGGTTCCTAATGAAGACTAAAGTCCTCAATACACTCGCTCGGACTAAAGTCCTCCCTACTAACTTATAACGGTTCTTTTACGGATACCATATAAAAGGATTGATGGGGAATTAGGGACAAATTTGTTTGCGAAATGCCAAAGCTTTTATCAGGTAAAAATATTAATTATAAAATACTTTTGTGAAGTTTTTTATAATTTTAGTTAATAAGTTTTAAGTTTTATTTAACTTTTAATTGTGGATGCGATCGCCATCCGGTGAGAGAATATAGAACCGAGAGCGGCATGAAAAATCTCACTTGAGTGCGATATTTGGCAACGCGACTGCGTACTATACCCCTATGTGCATCTAAAAATTACTTTATGAAATCCCCAAGACTGTCCGAAACGGCAAACTCAGCCTCAACCAAAGAAAACCGGCTGCACTTAGAGCGACTCGTGAGCGCTGCAGCACCGACACCCGCAGAAATCAATGCTGGCAGTGATGCAGTTAGCGGGTTGACTCAAAACCCCAAATCCCTGCCTCCAAAGTATTTCTACGACGATCGCGGCTCAAACCTGTTCGAGTTGATTTGCCAGTTGCCGGAATACTACCTGACACGCACTGAGACGGCGATTTTGCAGGGGTGCGCGGGGGCGATCGCAAATTTAACGGGTCCCTGCGAAATTGTGGAACTCGGCAGTGGCAGTTCCACCAAAACTCGGATTCTCCTCGATGCTTACAGTCAACGGGAATATCCCCTGCACTATTTGCCGATCGACATCAGTCCTACTATCCTAGAAAGCAGCGCTTGTCAACTGTTGACAGATTATCCGTCGCTCCAGATTCACGGACTTGTCAGCACTTACGAATTAGCTTTAGCTAAAATTGCACCATCGCCGTTGCCAACCCGAATGATTTGCTTTCTAGGCAGTACCCTCGGCAATCTCAACGCTCAAGAATGCGATGTATTCTTCTCGCAAATTGTCGGTGCATTGCAGCCGGGAGAGTATTTTTTGCTGGGAATTGACTTAGACAAATCTAAGGATATTTTAGAGCCTGCCTACGATGACAGTCAAGGAGTGACGGCGGCATTTAACTTGAATATGCTGCGGCATTTAAATCGGAGGTATGAGGGGAATTTTGATTTAGCGCAGTTTGAGCATTGGGCTTTTTACAATCAAGAGGAATGTCAAATTGAAATGCACTTGAGAAGTAAAAAAGCGCAAAAAGTTCAGTTGCGCGCTCTGAATTTAACGGTTGAATTTGCAGCGGGAGAAACTATCCGCAGCGAAATATCGCGCAAGTTTAATCTCAATACTGTAAAGGAAGAACTTTCGCAGCGTGGTTTAATGCCGGTGCAAGTTTGGACAGATCCAAATCAGTGGTTTGGCTTGATGCTTTGTCAGATGTCAGATGTTAAGTCCGCCCGGAAATGAATTCCACGGGGCTTTTAGCTAAAGTCCTTGCTATGAGGACTTACCAAAAGTTTTGGGTCTAAAGCGCCGTCCTTCTAGGACGGCTTTAATTTCCGCAAAAAAGTGTAAAGAATGATTAAACAAACACATTTTGAGAGTACCTTTCTGAGCAAAAATGATAAAATATTTGCATGATTGTATTAGAGTTTAAGTTGAAAGGCAAAGCGCAGCAATACCGAATCATCGACGAAATGATTAGGACAGCTCAATTTGTCCGAAACAAAACTCTTAGATACTGGATCGACAATCAAGGAGTTAAGTTAGTTGACTTATACAAACAATGCGCCATCATGGCAAAAGAGTTTGAATGGGCGGGCAAACTTAACTCAATGGCGCGTCAAGCTTCCGCTGAACGCGCCATTTTTGCTATCCAACGTTTTTTCGCCAATTGCAAGGCTAAAAAACCAGGGAAAAAAGGATATCCGCAGTTTAAAAAGCACACGCGCTCCGTAGAGTACAAAACTTCGGGGTGGTTGCTTTCCGCCGACAAAAGATGCCTAACATTTAAGGACGGATTTGCTGCCGGGAAGTTTAAATTAGTCGGCAGTCGGGACTTGCATTTCTATGCACCTGATGAGATCAAAAGGGTTAGGGTTATTCGGCGTGCTGACGGCTACTACACCCAATTTTGCATTAACGTGGAACGAACCGAGAAATCTGCTTCTACTGGTAAAGCTATTGGAATAGACGTAGGTTTGAACCATTTCTATACCGATAGCGATGGCGAGACAGTAGCCAATCCTCGCTACCTTCGTAAAAGTGGAAAAGCTTTGAAGAGATTGCAGAAGCAGGTTTCAAGGGAAGAAGAAAGGTTCTAGTAATCGTAAAAAAGCGATTAACAAGTTAGGAAGAAAACACCTTTATGTCAGCAGGCAGCGAAAAGACTTCGCCATAAAGACGACGCCCGGCGCGGTAAAATCTAACGATTTTGTGTCCTAGGTCGATATTCAGGTGAAGAATATGGTTAAGAACCACAAGCTCGCCAAATCAATTAGCGACGCAGCGTGGTCACAGTTTGCTCAGTGGCTGCAATACTTTCGGAGAATATACGGTAAAACAGTAATTGCTGTCGCCCCTCAATACACTTCGCAAGACTGCTCAAACTGTGGCAATACTGTCAAAAAAGCGCTATCAACCAGAACTCATATTTGCGGTTGCGGTACGATATTAGATCGCGATCACAACGCCGCTCGTAATATTTTGGTGAAAGGTTTGAAGCAAGCAGGTATCAGTTTAAATACGGTGGGGCACACCGAAATTAACGCTTGGGGACAGACCGATCTCTGTTCGTTGGTGGCAGCATCAACGAATAAATCGACTGATTGAACCAAGAATCCCCGTGCTTTTAAGCCGGGGAGTGTCAAGCACTCTAGATGGTGTTGCAAGGCTTTGAGATTCTTCAGTTCCTTCGCAATGCTCAGGACTCAGAATGATATATAGCAATTCTAAATGAGTCGTAAATTTTTTACCCCACCCCAACCCTCCCCGAACCCGCGGGGAGGGAGCAAGAAATTCACAAATGATTTAGGATTGCTATAGCTAGGTTGTTAATGCGTAAGTCCTATCGAGCGTCCTGATAGCGAGGACTTTAGCTTTGAGGCAGGGAATTCATTCCCTGCCGGATTGTGGGTTTAACGTTTAACAAGTCAAATCCTGACTACCGTCCTTACTACAAACCAATTATTTATTAACAAATCGGCCGCTGTCCGGGTTTTACGGCGTGAATGTACTCGCTGCCCGAGGTGGGCCATCCCCGCTTGTAATAGGCTTCCTCCGGCTTCCCCCAGCCCAACTGCAACAAAATTTCCAGAAAATCCAACTTTTCCCAGTTCGAGAGATTAGCCCATTCTGTGCGCTGTGCTATGGCCTCTACATCAACCGGCTCGATCGATCGAAAATCCTTCCCGCTGTTAATGCTTAAATACAAATCCATCCCCGCAGTTACCTGCTGCCAGAATTCCAACATAGAAATCTTAGCTGCCTTCAGCGTTATCAAATCAACCGGTAGAGCTATTAATTCGTCATCCACTGCCGGATAGCGTAGAGTATTGCCTTTAACCGCAATTTCCCGCCAGACAATCCCAGAAACTTGATGTTCCCGCTGGTATTCGTGCACGGCAGCCTTAAAATTTTGATAGGCAGTGAACTTCTGAACGCCCTCAGATTTGAGAAAGCGGTCAATCACGGGGTTGCCTGTAGCAGGAGTTTCAGTCAAGTTGAGGCGCCGCCCATGCAAGCAGGCTTGGCGCTCTTCTTCGAGGATTTTAATGAGTTCCGCCGTGCTGTAGACCTTGGACATCTTTATTCAGGCAAAATCAAGATACTGGCTGATATTCGGCTGGTTTTCTCAACTAATCTTCGGTAAAGATAGTTTGGTTGTTCTGGGCAATATTCAGTTTTGCCGTTATTCTAACTTTTCTTTGTGCTTAATTCTAGTTTGATAGTTTACAGGAGTCGAACCCAGAAATCCCGACAGCCTCTTAAAAAAAGAAGTTAAGAGGATACCGAATCACGAACTAGACTAAGAAGTGCACCGCAGACGTACCTCGCGGGATTTTTTTGCCAAAAACAAAGCCCCCTCGAAGGAGGGGGCAAAACTGACTTATACCAATTTTTTATGAGGCCCCGTAGAATCCGATCACCCTGGCGCCCCCCGTATTAAGGGGGGACAAGATCCCGATCTTTCGTCCCCCTTAATACGGGGGATGCGAGGGGGATCGAGATATGTGCAACTTCATATTAAATTGGTATTAGAGGTTTGCGAGTTTTATTTGGCGGGTCGATCGAACAACTGGAAAAAAAGCAGCATTCGCACCTGCCCTCAACTACCAAAACTCAAATTTTCCGTCTCAAAGCTTAGTAGCGTCGTGAAGAGCGATCGTTGTCGCCCCAGCCACCGCCACCGCCCGAGGAGCGTTTGTTGTTGTTGTTTTCGCGAGGTTTGGCTTTGTTGACTTTCAAGTCGCGGCCCATCCATTCAGCACCGTCTAGAGCTGCGATGGCTGCTGCTTCTTCTGCCTCGCTTGCCATTTCCACAAAAGCAAAACCCCGCATCCTCCCTGTTTCCCGATCCATTGGCACTTGGACGCGGCTTACAGTACCGTACTCGGCAAATACTTCGGTGAGGTCCTCTGATGTTACCTCATATGAAAGATTACCCACGTAAATCGACATAAAATCTCCAGAATCATTAGGGTGCAGAGATTTAGATTCGGAGAGACGCTTGTAAATAAACACGAACAAACTACGCAACCGAATTTAATTCTTGGAAAACCACTATAACATGAAGCCAGCAGAATCAGCAATTGGCTATCAGAATTTTCAATGTTGAGTGCCGAGCGGGCAATCGGCAACAGAAAGTATTCGTGATAACTGACATCTGACACTCTTGGCGTCATCCGCTTGGTTTCTTGCTGCTGGATCAAGCCCAGAGCAGAGATTTTTTGTCGCTGTTACCGGGTTGATTGGGTCTTATTGAGAACAGTGCCTGAGATCAGTTATAACTGACATCAGGCATTTTTCTGGAACAGGCAGGATGCCTGGGTGTTCCACGAGATATCAATGTTTTGAGTCGCAGATTCATCTTCTGATTAGTTAATGTTTGCCGACTATTCATATTATTTCCTATCAAAAAACCTCACTACCAACCTGCTCAGGGTTATTTTACCGGACACGATATTATTACCTTCGTTGAGCGAATTTCATCGGGATATAGCAATACTATTTAATTTGTGAATTAGATTTTTTTATGCACCGCAGAGGGCGCAGAGAACGCAGAGGAGGAGAAAAGAGGGAATGTTTTAGGAGTGTTGGCCCTCCTCGAGCACTGCACAGCTTATATCTCACAGCGAGCCTCTTGCTGGGGAGCAAGATATATCTGGCTTCGCGATCTGACAGCGAACACTACGAAAGAAAGCTATCTTTGGGATGCTCCCATTACCACTTTCCTGACATCACGCCCTTGAGTCTCAATTCTTCTCGATTGACTAGAGCTTCGTAGTAATCTGGTTTGATTTCCAGGGCGACTCCGTAAGAGGTAATGGCATCTTGAGTCCGCTGCAATTTTTGCAAAACGTCGCCCCGCTGCGCCCAAGCGAACCAGTTGTCGGGCTTGAGTTGAATCACTTGGTCACAAGCGACGAGTGCTTCGGAATAGCGCTGCATTTTATCGAGGATTAGACCTCGCTGCACCCAGCCTTGATAGCTGTCGGGCCAGATAGTAATTGCTCGATCGTATGATGCTAGAGCTTGTTCGTACTGCTGCAAATTTGAGAGAGCGTTGCCGCGCTTCAACCACGCTTCAAAATTGTCTGGCACGATTTTAATTACGCGGTTGTAAGCTGCGACGGCGTCTTCGTAACGCTGCAATTTTTCCAGCGCCGCGCCTTGCTGCAAACCTACTTTTGATGTAATTTCTGCTTCCGAACTCAGAGAGATTACTTTATCAAAACAGGCGATCGCTTCTTCGTATTGCTGCAATTTTTCCAGAGCTTCGCCTCGCAAATTCCAAGCTTCTAGAAAATTACCTTCAATTTGTAGGGCATTGCTGTAAGCGATAATAGCCTCTTTGTAGCGTTCCAATCCTGCCAGGGCGATGCCTCTACCCAGCCAAGCTTCGGGGAAATTTGGATTAATTTGAATGGCTTTGTCAAAAGCAGCGATCGCCCCTTCAAAATCTCTCGATTCTGACAGTGTTTGACCGCGCCCGATCCATGCTTCGGCATAAAAAGGATTAATTTTAATTGCCTGATCGAAACAAGCAATTGCTGCATCGGGCCACTGGTATTGGAGGGCCATTCCTTTATAGAACCAAGCTTCGCAGTCGTTGGGCTGCATTTGCAGTACGCGATCGTAAGCTGTCACGGCTTCTGCATATTTGTGCAATTTTGCTGAAGCAATACCCCGATTGAACCAAGCTAGACTATTTTGCGGTTTCAGTTGAATGGCGCGATCGTAAGAAGTTACAGCTTCAGCGTAGCGTTCGGCCTTCATCAAAGCCAAACCTCGGTTCAGCCAAGCTTCCCCATTAGTCGATACAAGTTTCAGCGCGCGCTCGTAAGCGGCCACAGCATCAGGGTAGCGCTCCGCTTGTAGCAACGCGTTGCCTTGCCGGCACCACATCGCGGGCAAATTCGGATGAATTTGGGTCGCTCTTTTGTAACAGCTTGCTGCTGTATCCCACTGCTGCAATTCCTCTAATACTCTGCCCCGCTGATACCAAGCTTCGTGCTTTTCTGGATTGATTTGAATTGCTTTGTCTAAAGCTGCGATCGCTTCTGAGTGATTCTGCAAACTTAACAGTGCACTCCCGCGCAGCATCCAAGCCCAATATTCTTCGGGATTAATTGCAATCGCTCGATCGCAGCAGGCCAACGTTTCTGCGTAGGAGTGCAGTTGCTTGTAAGCTTTGCCCAGATTCAGCCACGCCCTGGCCCAGTCCGGCTTAATTTGAACCGCTTTTCCGTAGCAAAGGATTGCCGCTTCGTACCTTCCCGATGCGTACAATCTATTGCCCCGATCGTAATCTGGAAATGCTGCAAAAATTCTAAAAATCGGCGGCAGCAGAGCTGGTTGGGGGTTTGAGGAGTTTTCTGTAGCCGAAGTCGAGAGGTCTGGCATACGCCTTGCACATAAAAAATTTAGTGGGATAACAAGCTTGCAGTCTTATATATTAACTTATGCTTTTCTTAAATCCCTGCTGTGAATAAAACCAACTTAGCATATCAGGTTTGCTGCGACCAATGATTTTTACCTAATTGTAGTAGGTATAAAATTATGCACGGTTCCCACGGAGCGTCTACCGCTGTAAAATACGGTCAGGACACAAACAAATATAGAGCGATCCAGATTTCAAACCAAATTTAAGATGCTAGTTCAAAGGCTTTTAGATTTCGCGGACTGCTTTACCGATCGTGATTCGGGGTCGATCGACTCACGCCCCAATTATTGGTACCAAGGCCGTTGTCCTGAAAGCGGCGAGCTGCTGAGACTGCCGCGCACTCAAATGTCCGAGGATCTCGCCCGGGGTTTGATGCAGTACCTTGCGGCTGACGATTCCTACGATCGCGAGGGCAAGATGTATGGCATATTGCTGGTGGAGATGCCTTCGGGGGAACAGGGGATACTCAAAGCATTTTCCGGGCTGCTGAATGGTTGCAGCATTGTTGAAGGCTGGGTGCCGCCGATTCCGGGACGAGATCGAGTTGCTTTCGAGGAAGCCCGCACGTTAACTCAATTGGAGGCGATGAAACAGGAACTTATTGCACTGAAGCAACTCCCGCAGCGACAACAGTATGAAGCTTTATTTGGCGAGTTTGAATTGCAATTACAAGTTTTGAGCGATCGCCACCGCAATTGCAAGCAGCAGCGAGACGAAAAACGTCAGTTACTGTGTCAAACTCTCGCAGCAGAGACACTAGAAATTGCCCTCGAACAACTGAATCAACAAAGCCGTTTGGAGGGAATTGAACGCAGGCAATTGAAACGACAGCGGGATGAAACATTGCAGCCGCTAAAACAATTAATTGAAGCGGCAGATGGGCAGATGCGGGCGCTGAAACAGCGGCGAAAAGAACTTTCCCGCGAACTTCAGGTGCAAATGCACGCGGCTTACACTCTGGTAAATTTTTTGGGGAAATCGAGCTCGATCTCCTCATTGATGCCGACTAATTCTATTCCCACTGGCACCGGCGACTGCTGCGCCCCAAAATTGCTCCACTGCGCGGCAGTACACAATCTGAAACCCCTGGCAATGGCTGAGTTTTGGTGGGGGCCGCCCTCGGGGGATAAGATTCAGGGAGAATTTTATGGCGCTTGTGGCGATCGGTGTCAGCCGTTGATGGGTTTTTTGCTGTCAGGATTAAGTCAAAATCCGATTTTTTCTAATATGGATGAGGGTTTTACGGGCGGGCTAGAAGCCCAACCCCTACTCCCCACAAGCAATAATTTTTCTTGTGGAACGGGCATCTGGCCCGTTACGCAAATGCTACCGATTATTTATGAAGACAAATGGTTGATTGCGGTCAATAAACCCTCGGGGTTGCTGTCAGTTCCCGGTCGTTATCTGGAAAATCAAGATAGTGTTTTAAGTCGTTTGCGTAACTTGTTACCGGATAGTTGGGATTTGACGGCGGTGCATCGTTTAGATTGGGAAACATCAGGCATTTTGCTATTGGCGCGCGACAAAGAAACCAGCACTCAACTCAGGCAGCAATTTGAAAAAAAGCAGGTTCACAAAGTTTATGAAGCGGTGCTTTCGGGTACTGTAAATGTTGACACAGGGACGATCGATCTCCCACTTTGGGGCGATCCAGAAAATCGCCCTTACCAGCAAGTCAATTGGGAGTGCGGAAAACCCAGCGTTACTCGCTTTCAGGTAATGGCGAGGGAGGGACATCATACTCGCATCGAATTTTGGCCACTCACGGGACGCACGCATCAATTGAGGGTTCATGCAGCGGATGTTCGAGGGTTGGGGATACCGATTTTGGGCGATCGGCTTTACGGATGTCGGGCTGCTGCGAACCGCCTACACTTGCACGCGCGGGAACTTTCCTTTGAGCATCCTCGGTTGGGAAAAAGGTTGCACTTACAGGCGGCGACGCCTTTTTAAGCTCAGGGCGATCGCCCAACGAGCGATAATTGATCGTCAATATGTGATGCCGTTAGCATGGCGGGAGATTCAAGTTATCGTCATTCGCGATCGAACTCTGAACTCCCCTCATTTTTCAGTTGACAAAATACCAAAACCATGAATACCAAAACAACTTCTCCACTTCTACTCAGTCCATTCAAACTCGGAGATTTACCCTTAAAAAACCGAGTAGTAATGGCACCCCTGACGAGATCCAGAGCCGGTGAAGCACGGATGGCCAACGCCTTGATGGCAGAGTATTACACTCAGCGGGTATCCGCTGGTTTAATCATTACAGAAGCCACAGTGATTTCTACTCAAGCTAATGGTTGGCTCAATACGCCTGGTATTTATTCAGACGAGCAAGGCGAAGCTTGGAAACAAGTTGTGACTGCGGTTCATGCCCGCGAAACGCCGATTTTCATGCAGCTTTGGCACTGCGGGCGGGCTTCCCACAGCAGTTTTCAGGAAAACAATCAATTGCCAGTTGCACCCTCTGCCATCAAAATAAACGGAGAAGGCATTCATACCCCTCTAGGCAAACAACCCTACGAAACTCCCCGCGCTCTAGAAACCGATGAAATCTCGCTGGTTGTAGAAGATTATCGCAAGGCGGCTGAACGGGCAAAAATGGCAGGTTTTGACGGTGTAGAAATTCACGCGGCTGGCGGCTTTCTTATTGACACATTCCTGCAAACAAGAACCAATCACCGAACTGATTCCTATGGCGGCTCCGTTGAAAATCGCTACCGTTTTCTTAAGGAAGTTGTAGAGGCGATTATCACAGTATTTCCGGCAAACCGAGTGGGAGTTAAACTTTCTCCCGATAGTGTTTTCAATGATATGGGTTCTCCCAGTTATCGCGAAGATTTTCTGTATATCGCGGGGCAGTTAAATGCCTATGGTTTAGCTTACCTTCAGTTGATGGACAATGTGGGTTATGGCTTTCTTCAGGAATTGGGAAAGCCGATGATGATAGGTGAGTTTCGCGATGTGTTTGCAGGTGTGCTCGTCGGCAACGGCGGATATACTCAAGAACAGGCTGAAACGGCCCTGAGCAGCCAAGTTGCGGATTTAATTGCTTTTGGTCGGGATTTTATCAGCAATCCGGATTTGGTAGAGCGTTTTACTAATGGTTGGCCACTCAATCCGCCTGCTGAAGTGGCTGTCTGGTATTCTTTTGGGCCTGAAGGTTATATCGATTTCCCTACCTATCAGGAATCACAAGCTATTTCCTGAGCATCAGATTACATGGATGACACCTGCTGTTAGATCCCAGACTTCTTTAAGATGTCTGGAATCTGGCTAATCTAAAATTGATTGACTGCTTCGTAATCTTCCCAAGCTGCTTTTGCACCAAATTCGACGATCGCACTCAAATCACAAGCATATTCTCCAGCACAACTAAAAGAACCAAGTTCCAAGACATAAAGCTCTCCCTCTGACTCACAGATATCGATCGTGTAGATAGATTCTGGATACCAACTCACTTGGACAGAGAACTTCGCTAAGATAGTTTTCTAAATATCCTCCCCTGATTGTTTCATCAACTCTTTCTTCTCCAACTAAATACAGAGAACCAGTAATGATTTGATTTTTATAAACAAAAAATCTCCATTGTTTGGTAATTGCTCGCTTACCACTGACTAAGGATCGCGAATTAAATAACTTACAATTTTAATTGTTATTGTGGGATGGGCGTCCCGCCCGTCCTTTTTGGACGG
>NZ_JANMZH010000408.1:0-19588 GCF_031383065.1 Microcoleus sp. OTE_8_concoct_300
CCTGTGCCACAGGATTTGGACTTCACAGGCAAGATGCCTGTGCCACGGGATTTGGACTTCACAGGCAAGATGCCTGTGCCACGGGATTTGGACTTCACAGGCAAGATGCCTGTGCCACGGGATTTGGACTTCACAGGCAAGATGCCTGTGCCACGGGATTTGGTGATTCCATTGGGGGTGACAGCAGGTTTGTTTCCTAAGAGATTGCGAGAATCTCAAGTGCCAATCATCTTATTTATGTCGCGAATTGAACCTAAAAAAGGGCTTGATTTGCTAATTCCAGCATTAGAAAGTATTTTAGGATCGGGGATAGAGTTTCACTTTATTTTAGCTGGTTCAAATCCCCAAGACGCTGATTATGAAACACAAATTAAAGTACAAATTCATAATTCCAGCTTAGCAAACTACACAACAATAACTGGCTTTGTGAGCGGTGATTTTAAAGCTGAACTATTGACAAAAGCCGACTTATTTGTATTGCCTTCTTATTACGAAAACTTTGGCATTGCTGTAGCAGAAGCGATGGCCGCCGGTCTACCTGTCGTAATTTCCGATCGCATACATATTGCGGAAGACATACAGCAAGCAGAAGCTGGGTGGGTGGGGCCTTTGGAAGTAGGGGCGATCGCGAATTCAATCAAATCAGCACTTCTCAATCCACAGGAGCGCCAACGGCGGGGATTGAATGGCAAAGAGTATGCAAAAAAGCATTATAATTGGGAGGCGATCGCCCAGCAAACCATCGATGCTTACCAGCAGATTTTGTCATCTATTAACTAATGCAACAGCCGTTTACCTTTTACTTCTTCTCCGGCTGCGAGTTCTTATGCTGCTGCTATCAGACTTTGCAGGCGAGATTTTTTCAACGCTGCTATTGCTTTTAACATCAGTAGACTCAGAGTTTGAGGTAGCAGTCGCGGATTTTCTTCTAATTATAATCGGAGCATTAAGAGAGCGACCGCAGGGTCGGCCGAAGGAGTCTATGTTCCTTCGATAATCGCAGATTGCAGCCTCTGCAGTCGGTTCTTGACAATCATTAATAAAGCTTTGTGCTAATTGGTAATTCTTGCCGTCTCCCTGCTTTGAGAAAAGTTCTCCAGCTTGTTGAAAATCTGATACTGCTTGCGATTTAGTCCCCAACATACAGCGAATAGCACCTCGTTCCAAATAAGCCAAACCATAATTAGGATTAACGCGAATAGCTTGTTCGTAATCCCCGATCGCCTTTTGCTTGTTTCCCAATTCATAGTATGCTTGACCGCGACCGAAATAAGCTTCTGCCAAGTTAGGATTAAATTTCAGCGCTCGATCGTAATTGTAAATTGCCTGCTGCTTGTTTCCCTGTCTTGAAGTAGCAATTCCCAATCCGAGGTAAGCTTGAGGTATGTTGGGATTGAGCACTAAAGCCTGAGTAAAATTGGCGATCGCCCCCGGAACATCTCCCTTTTGAACTTTCAAAGAACCTTGGTTGCTGAAATTTGCAGCTTTTTGAGCGATTGCCACTCTTTGACTGATAACAGCGCGATTGGCTCGGTAATTAGATAACTTATTTTGGGCTAGATTATAAACAGGTGTACGTGAATCGATTGCTTCTAAAACTGCGATCGCCTGTTGCCATTTACTTTGCGACTGCTGCCAAACTTCGATCGGATGAGGCGGTTTTTGCACAACCACAGCAGCTTCCATCGCCAATTTTTGAGCCGTTGCTAGACTTTCTGCCGCCTGTAAGTTTTGCTGTACAGGAACCAAACTCGGGCGCAGTTTAAGCAAATCAGCTCTAGCTTGTTGATACCCAAAGCCGGGGAAGTTAGGAATTTTCTCTAAATTCGCGATCGTTTCTTTAAGTCGTTTATCGAAACTTCTGAGCAGATTTACATCGGTGGCTTTCGCTCCATTCTGCGTTTCAACTGCCAGTATTTTCGCTTGCTTCAGCGTTTCATTGCCCGATCGCATTAAGGCGATCGCTCCTGCACCTGTCCCCAACACCAAAACCCCTAAACTTGCCGCTATAGCTAGCGGTATTTTGTGACTTCCCGAATTAACTTGATTGTGAATTGGCGATCGCCGCCTGGTCCCCGTCTCGCCGGAAGGTTCCGGTTCTGACTCCACCTCCAACTCCCGAGTCGGCAACTGCAAATCATCTGCTGTTGTTTCCGCTGCCAACTCGTTAGTAATTGGAGCAATATTATTACTATTTCCGCTGTAATACTTTTCCACAAAACTCTGCAATCCTGCTTGATATCCTTGTCCTACCGCCTGAAATCTCCACTCTCCATTCTTTTTATACAAACGACCAAATTCTACGGCAGTCTCTCGCGAAAAGTTCTCTTTTAATTCATACCGAACAACTTCGCTTTTTGTATCCAAATTGCTAATTTTGATAAAAGCATTTTTGATATTGCTAAAATTTGCATTAATTTTCTCTGCTTCGTGAATAGTGACAACAAAAGTTATTTCCTCACTTTCAGGATTAATTTTATCTAAAATAATGCCGTAAATAGTCTTATTATCTTGACTTCGCTTGTTTTTTTCAGGAATCGATTGCAGTACCGAACCGTCACAGGATTGGAGATTATTGTAAAAGATAACATATTTATCGTTAGGTGTTTTGCCGTCAGCACCTAGCATAAACGCAGAGGCATCTATCTCGTAGCTTTGTCCTGCCTCTGTTACCTGCCAACCGAGGCCGATCGCCATTTTTTTTAAACCAGGCGCTTCTTTGGAGATATTAAATCTCTCACCCTTACTTAATTGCATTTCCATCTGCTTATTGGTTAGGCATAACACTTTCTAGTGTTCATGTTAATATTAAGGAGCACGAGAATTTTTCGTCTTTAATAAAACTTAATTTTTTATGGCTAATAGCGGGCTTTATTAAAAATATGTGCTGCTTGTATCCGAATTTAGGGAGATTTGCTTAGAGAGAATTACGTAAGTAAAAACCGGGCTTTCTACAAAACCCGGTTTTTACAATGGAACTTAATTTGACTCTACTTTTGAGGATTTTCAGAACTAGGTGGCAGCGTCACTAAATTCCCAAAAAGTCCAACCGTTTGATAGCTTTTTTTGCCCAGTTCAGTTGTATAAATTCTGACACTGCGTTCTATTGTCGAGCAAGCTTTCGATGGTGTCCCGCTGCGAAGTCAGAAAATTCTTGCAACTGCCGATCGAAGTAGCACATTGACATCGGTTGATTTCGCTGCATTCTGCCTTTCAACTGCCAGTATTTTCCCTTGCTTCAGGGTTTCATTTTCCGATCGCATTAAGGCGATGCTGCACCTGTCCCCAACACCAAAACCCCTAAACTTGCCGCTAAAGCTAGCGGTATTTTGCGACTTTCGGAATTATTAACTTGATTGTTAAGCTGTTGCGGCATTTAAACTGTATGTCAAAAAAAAATCAAAGTCTTGTGGGGTGGGCGTCCCGCCCGCCCTAAATATACAATTTAAATGCGCGACAGCTTAATTTGCGATCGCACAGAGCTCGTCTCGCCGGAAGGTTCCGGTTCTGACTCCACCTCCAACTCCAAGCCGGCAACTGCAAATTCTCTGCGGTTGCCGCTGCTAACTCCTTAGTAATTGGAGCAATATTATTACTATTTTAGCTGCAATACTTGTCAACAAAACTCTGCAATCCTGCCTGATATCCTGCTCCTACCGCCTGAAATCTCCACTCTCCATTCTTTCTATACAAACGACCAAATTCTACAGCAGTCTCGAGGGAAAAATTCTCTTTTAATTCATACCGAACAAGTTCGCTTTTTGTATCCAAATTGCTAATTTTAATAAAAGCATTTTTGATATTGCTAAAATTTGCATTAATTTTCTCTGCTTCGTGAATAGTGACCACAAAAGTTATTTCCTCAATTTCCGGATTAACTCTTTGTAAGATAATGCCGTAAATAGTCTTATTTTCTTGAGATCCGTTGTTTTTTTCAGGAATCGATTGCAGTACCGAACTGTCATAGGATTGCAGATTATTGTAAAATATAAAATATTTATCGTTAGGTATTTTGCCGTCAGCACCTAGCATAAACGCAGAGACATCTATGTCGTAGTTTTGTCCTGCCTCTGTCACCTGCCAACCCAGGGCGATCGCCATTTTTTTTAAATCCGGCGCTTCTTTAGAGATATTAAATCTCTCACCCTTACTTAATTGCATTGCCATCGGCTTCTTTGTTAAAGATAAAACTTTATAGTGTTCATGTTAATATTATGTGGCACTCTAACTTTTTATTTTTAATAAAACTTAATTTTTTGCTTTGATTAGCGGGCTTGATTAAAAATATGTGCTGCCTGTCTCCGAATTTATTTAGATTTCATTAGAGAGAATTACGTAAGTAAAAACCGGGCTTTCTCCAAAACCCGGTTTTTACAATGGAACTTAATTTGACTCTACTTTTGAGGATTTTCAGAACTAGGTGGCAGAGTCACGAAATTCCCAAAAGCTCCAACCGTTTGATAGCTTTTTTTGCCCAGTTCAGTTGTATAAATGCTGACAACGCCTAAATTCTGACGCTGCGTTGTATTGTCGAGCAAGCTTTCGATGGTGTCCCGCTGCGAAGTCAGCAAATTCTTGCAACTGCCGATCAAAGTATCTGTAATGCCGCTCAAAGCTTTTGGCACGCGAGAATCTTTGCACACTGTGCTTTCCAACTCGGTTTGGAGTTCGCCGGAAGCATAACTTAGGTATTTGTCTCTCCCAGGATTTGTAAATGCCATGCCGGCGGCCAGAAGAGTCAGGGCGATCGCGACTTTTCCGACATTGCCGAAAAAATTAGAAGTTGACTTGTGAGTATTCATTGCTTTATCAATAATCATTTTTTTTAGCTCCGTTGAGTTCTAAGCTTCTCTTGATTTAAACTACACCTCCTCAGAAACAGATTTCAGAAAGGAGGGGACAGTTTTTAGATTGGAGGCCAGTTGCGAGTAAGTCTCTGACTGGCCTAGCTTCCTTTGACGTTTCCCCCTCCCTCAAATCCAGTAAACATTTAGCTGGTTCCTAGGCTCTGCCTGGGAACCGAGATCCAGAGGCTCTGCCTCGCTAATTCTGGCGAAGAAGAGGCAGAGCCTCTGGATCTGCATCCCCAGGCAGAGCCTGGGGACGAGAGCCTGGGGACGAGGAAACTTAGTTTCGCTTTGATTTTTGCCGCTCTATCTCCCGCTGCAACTCTTCAATCTGACGGCGCAAAGCCTCCGTCTCGCTGTTAGGGGTTTGGGACTTCACATCAACCGCACCCTCAGCTACAGCCCGCTTGTAGTTCCCTAGCTTAATTTGGCGGTATTCCTCGGAACTTGCCCAGTCTCGCAAATACCGCAGGCGTTCCACCGGGAAAGGGTGACTCAGCATCACGCCTTGCCCGCCGTTGTAAAGTAAAAATTTATACACTTGGTTGAGGTTGTCCCGATCGAGCTCTTGATAGTTGTCAGACTGGCGGATAAATTCTTGCAAACTGCATTGGCTAGCATATTTACTGCTACCTCCCGCAAGTTTCATCATCGTAATCATCACACTGTTTAAGTCATCCGTTACCAACAAAGCCGCCCGGTCTGCCGATAATTCAGCCTTGCGGCGCCACTCGTAAAAAGCGTAAATCAAACCGCTGCCGACCATATTTCCCAGCCCGAAAGTCATCTCGCCAATTGTCGATGCAACGCTCACTGCCCAAGTCGCCATTTGATTTAAAATTGGATGACCACATTTAATGTGTCCCAACTCGTGAGCCAATACTACCCGCAGTTCTGGCTCGTCCAACAAGTCTAAAAGGCCAGTGTTTAATACTACATAGGGCTGGTTTTTCCCCAGGGCATAGCTGTTAACTGAGGGATTCTGAGAAACAAACAAACCCGGTTCTGGAAAAACATCTAAATCCTGCAAGCACTCCCGAAATATATGATAAATGCTGGCATATTGGCGGGGGCCAACTTGAATGCTATTTCCCATTAGGTAAACGAATTGCGGCCGTTCGTAGACAAATTCTACAAATTTGCTGGCAATTAAGTCAAATCCCGGTACGCTGCGCAGCGCTTCCTCAGCTTGGCGATCGAGGGGATGCTGAAATGCTTCGCTAGAAATTCCAGTATAAGTAGGCATGGTAGTTGCAAAAATTACACTTAAATTATCAGTATTGCCATCGCTGCGGGTGCTAGCTGGCGCCTGACTTATCAATCTTATCTTGACAAATCTTGAACTGTTGTGGAACAGGCATCTTGCCTGTTCAAATTAGCGTTAAAATTGTGATTCTGGTACAGGCGCGATCGACAAACATCTTTGACAGTGCCTGTGTATCGCCTCACCCAAAAATTGGAACCTGCAAAAATGGCTATCCTGCGACTCGAAAACGGTACAACCTACACTCAACAGAGCGACATTACCCGAGAACTCGCTCCCTTAAACATTCAACTCAACCGCTGGCCCGTGGGTGACAGCGCTGAAATTCAAAATTTGTTAGCTAAAGATGCTCTTGACGACAATCAAAAAGAGCAAGTGCTGCAAGCCCTCGACGGCTACTTTCAACAGTTGTCGGAAAGTGCAGGCTATCAGGATCGCGACTTAATCGTACTGCACCCAGACATTCCCAACCTCGACACCATGCTGTCCAAATTTAACAAGTGCCACATCCACACCGATGATGAAGTCCGCTATATCGTAGCAGGCGAGGGAATTTTCGGCTTCGTGCGTCCCGACGGCAGCCAAGTCGAACTCACAGTGCAGCCGGAAGAATTTATCAACGTGCCGGCCAATACAGAACACTGGTTTTATTTGACAGCAGCCCGGAAAATTAAAGCGGTGCGCTATTTTATCACCAAAGAAGGCTGGACACCGCAGTACACAGATACGGAAATTCGATCGCGTTTAGCTGCTGTTTGAAAAGAGTTGACGGTTGACGGTTGACGGTTGACAGTTTAGTCATGGACGCAGGGGTGTCAGAAATCGGGTTTTTTTGCCCAGAAGACGCCATGCAGCCCGCAGATACGGACAAAAAACCCGGTTATGAAGGTTTCGACTGAGATGTTGCACCATTCTCAATAAGCTTTTTATGAACAGGCTTTCCGGCCTGTTCCACAAAGAGTGAATTTTCTTGTGGAACAGGCCGGAAAGCCTGTTCTTGAGAATGATGCAAGATGTGAGTTTCGATGCGTAAGTCCCGCAGTTGACGGTTGACAGTTGACAGTTGACAGCAATCTTCAAACCATCTACAAATCCTCAAATCCAGCCTCAAATTTTGTGGTTTGAAGATTGCAAGATGCTCAAAGCAACCGCCTCCGCCACCTTAATCCCATCAATCCCCGCCGACAGGATTCCACCCGCATATCCTGCACCTTCCCCAGCAGGATAAAGACCTTCTGTATTCAAACTCTGATAATCTTCCTTGCGTTTAATCCGAATTGGTGAAGAAGTGCGCGTTTCCACCCCAGTCAAAACCGCATCATCCATCGCAAATCCTTTAATCTGTTTGTCAAAAGCCGGAAGTGCTTCGCGGATAGCTGCGATCGCATAATCTGGCAAACTTTCGCTCAAATCAGTCATCACAACTCCCGGCGTATAAGACGGCTGCACAGCGCCTAGCGCCGTGGAAGGGCGATTCGCCAAAAAATCACCCACAAGCTGCCCAGGGGCGTTGTAAGTGCCACCGCCTAACTCAAATGCCCGTTCTTCTAGGCGACGCTGAAACTCAATTCCTGCTAAGGGATGACCGGGATAATCCTCCGGCGTGATACCTACCACAATCCCGCTGTTAGCATTGCGTTCATTGCGAGAATATTGACTCATCCCATTAGTGACAACTCGCCCCGGTTCAGACGCAGCCGCCACTACCAAACCACCGGGACACATACAGAAACTATACACAGAACGATTGTTTTGGCAATGGTGAACCAGTTTGTAATCGGCGGCGCCCAAAAGCTTATGGCCCGCCCGATCGCCAAAACGACAGCGATCGATCGTACTCTGCGGATGTTCCACCCGAAAACCAATGGAAAAAGGTTTAGCCTCGATGTAAACCCCGCGCGAAAACAACATTTCAAAAGTATCGCGGGCGCTGTGTCCCACCGCCAGAACTATATAATTACTAGCAATATATTCTCCACTGGCGAGGGTAAGTCCCTGCACTTTTCCATTTTCGATGTGGATATCTTCCACACGAGTTTGAAACCGAATTTCTCCGCCTAATGATTCTATTTGGGCGCGAATACTTTGGACAATTCCCACCAGTTTGAACGTGCCAATATGCGGTTTATTAATATATAAAATTTCCGGTGAAGCTCCCGCATTCACAAGTTCCGTCAGCACCTTGCGTCCATAATGCTGAGGATCTTTAACTTGGCTGTAGAGTTTGCCATCGGAAAAAGTACCCGCACCACCTTCGCCAAACTGAGCGTTAGATTCGGGGTTAAATTCTGCTTTTTTCTTCCAAAATCCAAAGGTATCAACCGTGCGATCGCGCACTGCTTTTCCGCGTTCTAAAAGGATGGGACGAAACCCCATTTGTGCCAGCATCAGACCTGCAAACATACCGCACGGCCCTGTACCAATCACAATGGGGCGAATCGTCAAATTGCTGGGGGCTTTGGCTACAAAGCCATAACTCGTGTCTGGTGTTACCATCACATGAGGGTCTTTTTTGAAGCGCGCCAAAAGTTGCTTTTCCTGTGTCGTCTCTACATCCACAATATAGACAAGGAGGATTTCTGCTTTTTTACGAGCATCGTAGCTGCGCTTGAAGATGGAATAGCCGAGCAATTCTTCCGGGGGAATTTGCAGCTTTTTGAGAATGGCGCTGGCGATCGCATCTTGAGGATGATCTAGGGGGAGTTTTATTTCGGTTATTCGTAACATATAGTGGAAGGAAGTTCGGCAACGGATTATGTAACGGATGTAACGGATGTAACGGATGTAACGGATGTCAGGAAGAAGGAAGAAGGAAGAAGGAAGAAGGAAGAAGGAAGAAGGAAGAAGTAAGAATAAAAATCCCGAACAGAAGTATTATAACTATTTCACTGGACATCCTATGGGCGATCGTCATGGGTCGATCGATTTTTGATTTTAGATTGAAGAAACGTTATAATAAGCAAAAAATTAAGTTTTGTAAAGACCCTTGACTGCAACATTTACACCCAAAAACAGCCGCACCTGGCACGCTCTCAACCCCCTGTGGCAAGGAGCAGAAGACGCAGTACAGAAGGGTTTACCCCACACCAAGCTCGCACCGGCGTGGCAAATACTGCTCCTGGGCGACGGTTCCCCCACCCGTCACCTGCAACTGCTGACAGGGGAACCCACAGAAGTAGATGTGATCGATATGTCTTTAGTGGGTGAAGACGCAGACGGCGCACCAGAGCAAATTGTCGCGGTTCCCGGGCCGCGCCTGCGCCGACAAGTGTGGCTGCGAACAGCTTCTGGACAGCGTTTAGCCTATGCTACTTCTTGGTGGGAAGCTAGCCATGTAGACGAATATTTACAAAATAAATCTTTGCCAATTTGGGCCAGTTTAGCGCGGCTGCGGACAGAATTGTATCGCGATGTGCAGGGCATTTATTGCGGTGATTCGGTGGCTTTGGAGTCAGCTTTTGAACAGTCGGGGCCTTTTTGGGGGCGACACTATTTGTTTTGGCATCACGGGAAGCCACTGACTCTGATTTATGAGGTGTTTTCGCCTTATTTAACTAAGTATTTGGGACCGATGCAATTGGATGTTGATTGAGATGCTATCGACCGCTCGAGGGTTTTGGCATCTGACGCACTTTACTAATTGTGACACGCTTGCCTTAGTCTTTTTTGATAAACCGCGAAGACGCGAAGGACACAAAGAAGAAGAGGAAGATCGAGCCGGAGGGTATACAGCCGGATTTGGTATGAGCTCCCCGACTTCTTGAAGATGTCGGGGAGCTGGATTTTCTACTTATTCATAGTTGTTGGACGAAATTTTACTCGCAAACCGTCGCGGGGATGGGGAGTCGGTAGTGCGAGCAAATTCAAATCTTGATCCGGTAACAGATCCCATTCAAACTCCCGAATAATCTTTGCCGCAAACAACTTCATTTCTAATCGGGCAAATTCTTTGCCCAAACAGTCTCGCAAACCGCCGCCAAAGGGCACATAGCTGAAAGGTTTAGGCGATCGCTCCGGGCTAAATCGATCGGGGTCGAATCGATCGGGTTCAGGATAAAGTTGACTATCCTGATGGGTTTGATTAATCCCACAAGACACGTTCCAACCTTTAGGAATTTCATAGCCGCCGAACTCACAAGCATTAATTACTGTCCGAAAAATACCTCTCACCGGTGGAACTAAACGCAGCACTTCTCGCAGCACCTGTTCTAAATAGGTCATTTGTTTGAGTTGTTCCAATGTTAGGGGTTCAGTTGCGGGGAACTGCTGCTGTTCGGCCCGCACTTTTGCCATCACATCGGGATTTTGAGCTAGGAGAAGGCAAAAAGAGGTGAGCGCCGAAGTTAAAGTTTCGTGTCCGGCAAACAGCAGCAACAGCACTTGATCTTTCAAATCCTCCAAACTCAAACTATTTCCCTCGTCATCGCGAGCTGAAATCAGCAAACTCAAAGCATCATTGCCACTAGGGGTTCCTTGTTGGCGATCGCGAATAATCTTTTCCAGTTCGGCTAACAGTAACTCTCTGCCCTTTTTAGCTTTACCAAACTGAGTAAAAGGCAAATCCCAAGGGATAGAAAATAAACCCTCTGCAAATGTTTCAAAATTATGTCCAAGCGCAGTTTCCGAACCATTTTCAAGCCCTACTAACAACTTACCCGCCACATCAAAAGTATATTTTCTCAGTTCGGGATACCAAGCCAGGGTTTCCATTTTGACCCATTTTTCCAAATAGCGCTGAGTGATATTTTCCATCGCGCCGATGTAGCCGACCAAAGCTCGCGGCTGAAACGCTTGGTACAGCAACTTACGCCGATTTTGGTGGTGAGCACCAGTTTGCAACGCCAAGGAAAGCGGCCCTAAAAGCGCTCTCGTGCTGGCAGGCCAAGCCACAACAAAATATTGGTTGTCATTGCTTAAAACAAACAAATTAGCCTCTTGGCCACGCATAAACACGGTAGGCTGTCCGAAAATGCTGGTTTTGAAAATGGGCCCGTACTGCTGGTGGCGTTTTTTGGCAAATTCGGAATCTTGCAAAAAGTTGAGGGTATCGCCAATTAGGGGTAAACCTAAACTGCCGGGAGGTAATGCCATTTGTGATTTGTGATTTGTGATTTGTGATTTTTAATATCATATCAATTTTATTGGTCGGGTGGGCAATACGCACCAGACAAATTTCTGGTAAAATAAATTTTATCTGTTGGTAGCCTGTAGGGTGGGTCAGTCTTAAGGTGAGTACAAAAAAATCTGGTTTTTACAACTGACGCACCTTACTAATTTTGCCGAAAAACAATTTAATTTTTTATTTTTTGAATCGGAATCTCGATCCTAAATTCAGTGCCTTTCCCCACCACTGAGAAACACTTGACTTCACCTTTATGTTTTTCGACAATAATTGAATGGGAAATCGCTAAACCCATCCCCGTTCCCGAGCCGATCCGTTTTGTAGTATAGAACGGGTCAAATATCCGCTGCTTGACTCGATCGGTGATACCTGCACCGTTATCAGCAATTCTAATCACAGCGAGAGTACCTTCTACCTCTGTACGAATGCGGATAATTCCCGGATTTTCGAGCGGTTCTTGTAAAACGTCAATAGCGTTAGCGATAATATTCATAAACGCCTGATTCAACAGTCCGGCGTAGCACTCCACCAGTGGCAATTGTCCGTATTCTTTAACGATTTGAATTGCTGGGCGATCGGGCTGAACTTTCAGGCGGTGTTCTAAAATCATCAATGTGCTGTCGATGCCTTCGTGAATGTTAACCTTTTTCATGTCTGATTCATCGAGGCGAGAGAAATTCCGCAAACTCCGCACGATATCCCGGATGCGAGTCGCTCCCACCTGCATCGAAGACAGCATTTTCGGCAAGTCGTCTAGCAAGAAATCCAGCTCGAACACCTCTATTGCCTCCTGAAGAGCTGGAGAAGGCTCCGGGTATTCATCTCGATACATTTGCAGCAGTTTCATCAGCTTTCCGGTGTATTCTTCTGTGTAGGTAAGATTGCCGAAAATAAAGCTGACCGGGTTATTGATTTCGTGGGCAATTCCTGCTACCATCTGACCGAGACTCGACATTTTTTCTACTTGAATGAGCTGGGTTTGAGCTTGCTGGAGTTCGCACAGAGTTACTTCGAGTTTGGCAGCTTGTTCTTGCGCTATCCTGGCTGAATCGACGCTTTGAGTGTAAAGTTCCGCTTGATTAATGGCGATCGCCAATTGGTTGCCCACTGCGACTAACAGTTCTACTTCTGCATCGCTCCAACACCGCACGCTGCTAGAAGCGCTACAGCAAATTACCCCAATTTTACCACTAGATGTTTGAAGGGGAATGTCCAGCATAGAATTGAATCCTACATACCTGAAAAATTGCCGCTCTCCTGGATCAGTGACAGTCTCAAAATCATCGATCCGTATAATTTCCAAATTGGCAATCCGCTCGGCATGAGAACCAGTCACACCAGCAGGAACTACACCCAACAGCGAAGGCAAGTCGGCATTTTTCGCCTCGTATTGCACGGCCCACACTGGCTGCGAGGCGTCTGGATCATACCAAATAAATAGACACCGATCGAGTTGCAGCAAGTCGCGAATCTGCTGCACAGTTGTTGCCAAAATAATATCTAAATCCAGAGATTCGCGGATATTGCTAGCTAGCTGGTTCAGCAGCGCTTCCTGCTCCGCTAATTTACGGAATCTCGTTTCCGACTTTTGCAACTGTCTTTGAGCTTCTTGTTGTTTTGTAACGTCCAAACCCAAACCGATTAAGCCGATCGCGTTACCCTCATCATCTTTGACCTGAGTTTTGATTGTCTCCAAATAATGTTCTTTACCATCAGCAAGCTGCATCACTTCTTCAGCGTAACAGGGAATATCTTGGCTCCACGCTTGCGCGTCAGATGCCATGCGGTTAGCAGATGCTTCTAATCCCAAAACTTCGGAATAGTGAGATGCTGCTAAAAATCTGGATTCGGGTATAGCCACATCTTCGCAGAAAGTTTTGTTAACTAATAACATCCGCCCGCTAGCATTTGCCATCCAGACCCAGATCGGAGCGTTGTCAATAATTGCCCTCAAAGTTTGCTGTTGTGTGGCGAGAGCAATTTCTGTTTGTTTGCGCTTAATCCCCAGGGCGATCGCATCGGCACTTAACGCTAAAGCAACCAGCGTTGATTCATTCAACTCCTGGCGAGCAAACATCGCGATTACTCCCAGCAACTGATTGTCAACAATTAGCGGATATCCAGCAAAAGCCACAATTCCTTCTCGTAAAGCCCATTCTTTGTCGTGGAGTCGGGGATCTTCTTGCACAGAATTAGTGATGTAAGGTTGTCGCTCCTGGGCGATTAAACCAATCTTGAACTCGCCGACAGCAATGCGGCTGTAAGCGCCGTCAATGCCAGTATATATCCCCGCGCTTGCTTCCAGTTCCAATACATTTCCCTCTTCATTCAGCGTCCAAATCCGAGCCAAGCCAGCATCCAAATGCCGCACAACTGCATTGGCGCAATATTGCAAAGTTGCAACCAAAGTCTGGTTTTGAGTTAGACCAATTCCCACATCTGCTGTGAATAGAGAAAGTTTCAATTGTTCTGCTAAAGCTTGTTCTGCTATTTTGCGCTCTGTAATGTCCGTAGCAGCACCGAGACGCTGCTTAATTTTTCCCTCCTCTGTTCTGCTAAATACAATATTCCGGCTGACTAACCAGTGCCAACAATTCTGTCGATCGCATACCCGATATTCGTACTCAACAACCTCGCCGTCGGGAGCATTTTCTAATTGCTTAAAATATTTGGGAAATTTAGCTAAGTCGTCAGGGTGGATGATGGTGGGCAGCAGATTGCTGCCCATGTTTTCAAATTCTGCCCTCGTATAGCCGAGGGTGTCACTGAGTTCGCGGTTGCTGTAGACATTTCGCTGCTCGCTTTCGTCGTAAACATACAGAAGATTCGGACTGGTATTGGCAATTCGCTCAACAAAATGCTGGCTCTCTTGCAGCGCTGCTTCTGCTTGTTTGTGCTCGGTAATGTCCCGGCCGACACCATAGATCAATTCTTCCTCCCAGAAACGGGTAGCAGTCCAGGCTATCCACTTGTAAGAACCGTTTCGACAGCGCCAGCGGTTTTCAAACCCAACGGTATTATTCCCCGCAGCAATACTTTCAGCTTCTTTTAAAGTAGTTTCGCGATCGTCTGGATGCACGAATTCAATGAAGAGTTGGCCAACCATTTCTCCTGGGGAATAGCCGAGTATTTTTTCTGCTGCTGGGTTGATGCGTTTTAGATAACCGTCAAAACCAATGAGGCACAGCAGATCTAGCGAGAGGCTAAAAAAGCGATCGCCCCCGTCGGGTTCGCTGGATGGGCGATCGTTTCCCGGGAGGACCCAAGAGGTGTTTGAGCGCGCCCATACCGCCCAAAAGACAATATTTGCTATTCCCAAAAATCCCAGGACAATTTGGCGAGCGTAGAAATTATCACCGCTGCCACCAACCAGCCAGCCGTTTAACACCAGCAGTACAATTATCAAAATTGACAATAAACTGCCAGCGGCGATCGTCGCTAGACTGATTTTTTTTTCATACTCCTGGCTGCCGAATGCCTTTTCTCTTCTGGTGACTGCTGCCGTAATTTTTATCAACAACAGTGGCAGTAAGTTCGATAATTTAGTGCTTTTGGGTTCTTCGATATGAACAGAGGACTTCATTTTTTTACTCTTGATTCCGTTTGACTTCTTGTGGTGACTCAAAATTACAATAAAGATGTTTAAATATTGTAAGATTTTCCTATGTTGGGAAATCTCGCCTTTTTAAATTTGCGTAAATCTAGGCAACCAGGCAAGAGAATTAAGTGTATTTACGGAATTAGCGAGCAATCTCTTTTTAGCTAGGGTGCGCATTTTTTTATCTTTCCGACTCCTAGAGAGAGTCTATCTATAATACTACGCTACATATTGCTGTTAGTCATTGGACATTTGGCCTAATCTACCTAGTCCTGGACGCAGAACCTAATTATGTAGGCTCCACATCAAGCAGCTTACCGCGCTCTTATTCGCGTGTTCTACCACTTTTTGCGTCCATCAATGACTGGGTTTGATGTCCGAAAATACTGCGTCGCGCGCCCTGGCTGTGGGTTGAATAACCCGGAATATTAGTCAAGTTCAACCCTGTTGAATTTGACCATAAATTATGAAGTTAAAATAAAGATAAACTGCTGATATCATTTCCGGTTACACCGGAATGATGTTGACTGTTGACTGTTGACTGTTCACTGTCAACAGTCAACAGTCAACAGTGAACTCGAATTTACTATTCCGATGCTAACGGATTTGATATGATTTGTGAAGATAAAATGAAATACATCTTGGTAGCAGTTTTTCTTTGCACGAGATGTTCGCGCCGAGTGGGCTAATTAGTAATTGGTAATTGGTAACGGGCAATTGGTAATGGATACCAGTTTCAAACACTAGATATCAAACTTGTTCCGATTCATTTGCGGGCGATGGGGGCAAAGAGGCCACAGCAGACCCAGCAGCTTGGCGACCTAATTGCTGTTGCCGAATTCGCTCCAAATTCCCTGCTGGAATAGAAGCTATAAGTTGTCGCGTGTAAGCTTGCTGCGGTTGGCGGTAAATGCGCTCGGCAGTGCCAATTTCCTCGATTTTACCTTTGTTCATGACGATCGCGCGATCGCTCATAAACTTGACCACGCTCAAATCGTGAGAAATAAAAATATAAGTCAGTCCAAACTCTGTTTGCAACTCCTTCAGCAAATTTAAAACTTGCGCCTGGACCGACACATCTAATGCCGAAACCGACTCATCGCAAATAATAAATTTAGGATTCAAAGCCAAAGCTCTAGCAATACAAATTCGCTGCCGCTGTCCGCCCGAAAACTCGTGAGGGTAGCGCCCCATAAAATCGGGATTTAAACCCACTCTATCCAACAAATAAGCCGCGCGATCGCGCTGTTCTTTCTGGTTCTTACCAAAGCGGTGAATCACCATCGGTTCCATCACCGCCGCCCCAATATTTAGGCGCGGATCGAGAGAACTAAAAGGGTCTTGAAAAATAATTTGCATATCGCGCCGCAGCCACCGCAATTTGCGATCGTACTCTTTTTGCATCCGATAGTTAGCCATCCACTGCGATGCGGCACTACTTTTCGCAGGAGGCGTAATTTCTTGACCTTCAAAAAACACTTTACCGCTGGCTGCCGGAATTAATTGCAGCAAAGCTCTTGCCAAAGTTGATTTGCCGCAGCCAGACTCGCCCACCAAACCCAAAGTCTCGCCCGGGTAAACCTCAAAAGAAATATCGTTTACCGCCATAAACAAGCGTTTAGTTTCGCCAAACATTCCCTGGACCGGAAAACCGACTCGCAAGTTATTAACAGCCAGCAAAGGCTCGGAAATATTCGGCAGCCGAGGCGGTTTTCCTGTTGCAAAAGCGGAATTTCCCCCGCTGCTGTCGCCGTCTAAATCGGCATTTTTCTCGACAATTACTAATTCGCCGCTAGCATTTGTGGTGACATCCATAAAATCGGAAACTGTCGGCAAGCGGCGCAGTTGCCTCTCGAGAGTTGGGCGACAAGCTAATAAACCTTTTGTGTAAGGATGTTGGGGATTGCTGAAAATTTGTTCGATCGCACCGCACTCAACAATCTTGCCTCGGTACATTACCGCCACCGTATCGCCAATTTCAGCAATGACGCCCAAATCGTGGGTAATAAAAATCATTGCCATGCCTCTAGAGTCCCGCAACTCCCGCAGCAAAGCTAAGATAGTTGCCTGCACGGTTACGTCCAAAGCCGTTGTCGGTTCATCAGCAATTAATAAAGTTGGATTGCAAGAAATGGCCATTGCAATCATCACGCGCTGGATTTGGCCGCCTGAAAGTTCGTGGGGGTAGCGATCGAGCATAGCTTGTTTTTGGCCGTTGACGAGCTGCATCAAATCGCGATCGTCCTCTATAACTGCTTGATTCCCCGCAGCAGCCCGGGAATGCTCTTGTCGCAAAGCCAAACACCGCTGCCCGATCTCATCGTCGCCCGGTAGCAGCTTCACCTCTTGCAGCAGAGAAGCCGCTTTGCGCCGCGCTTCTGTCTGTGACACCTTTTGGTGCAAACAAATGGCTTCTGTGAGTTGAAATCCGATCGTATAAACGGGATTTAGCGAACTCATCGGCTCTTGAAAAATCGTCGCAATCTGGCTGCCCCGGTATGTTTGTTTTTCCCTGTCCGGGATTTCCAGCAGATTCACAGCCCCATTGCTAGCGCCGTCTTTTGTCGAATAAAACCAAATTTCGCCCTCGATTTTCGTTGACGAACTCGAAAGCAAACCCATAACAGCCAGGGATGTCACCGATTTTCCCGACCCCGACTCTCCCACGATTCCCAGAGTTTGCCCTCGCTTGACCTCAAACGAAATGCCGTCAACAGCTTTGACTTTTGCAGACGCATCGCCTGCGTCTGCCGACTGAAATTCAACCTGCAGGTTGCGAACTTCTAGGACGGTTTCACTCATGGAGGTCTATGGCAAAAGTTAAAGGGAGATTAAGTGGATTGTAGCAGGGCCTGTTGAAGGCAGAAGGCAGGGCGAAAGTTTTAAGTTGTAAGTTTTGAATTTTAAAGTTTAAATTCTTTAACTTAAAACTCCCAAATCAAAACTCAGAACTACTCGAGTGCCTTCTGCCGGAGAGTGATTTTCCTCAAAAACCGATGACCTGAGTGTCAGCAGGCAGTGCAGTGGCCTCGGAGACCTTTTTAAACACGGTTGCCTGATCGTTTAAGGAATTAGGTCTCGCCAGTCCGGGATTGGTGCCTTTCAACTGAAGGCGCATTTGACCTTCGGCAGTCAACTCAAAAACAGTCTCAACGGTTTCTGTGCTGCTGAGGCTGACATCAAGGTGCATCGGTTTTTCACCGAGATTAACTTTGTACCTCATTTCTTGGGCGCGGGCGGCTCCGTCTGGGCCTTTAGCCATGAGAAACAATTTGCCTTCTGGGGCAAAGACGAAGGTTAAAGACTGACCCGAGGGAAATGTACCTTGCCATTGGCCTAGGAGTTGCTGGTCGAGGTTGCTAGCGGCCGGGGCGGCTGCTTCGGCAATTATTGGTGCTGCTGCGGATGCGGGGCGGAGTGAGGCGTTGAAGCTGGCGAGGATGCCCAAGCAAAGGCTACCTGCGATCGCTTTGCCAATCATTTGTGAATTAGACATGAGACCGAGCTAAAATTTGGTTATTTGTTTTGTACACTGTAGCGGTAAAACCGTACTTTGTTTAGTTTAAATCCCTTTTAGGGATAGACATAGCTTGAGGTTCAGACCTGCAATGCACTTCTGGTCCCCGGACTAAAGCTTGTCCTGAGCTTGTTGGAGGGTCACGGGGATTTGACTTTTTTTTTGTAAAATCCAATACCAATTACGATTTAATTGCACAGCTCGCTTTTCTGAGTAGATTGTTCTGAACTCAAAACAGCTAACTGACTACTGGGTTCGATCGCACAGATAATTTGGCACATCGAGCCCATTAATGGTCTTTGATTAATTGCTTTCAGGATTGCGATCGACTTGTGCTGTCGGAGATTCTGTCGGAGATTCCGGCGCGGGTACCTGTGGATTTCGCGAGCGTTTCGTTCGCTCCAATGCCTCGGCGTAAGACCAAGCCACGCTCACAAGAAAAGCTTTCGCCATGCCGGACAAATTTTTTGAATCTTCGCTTTCCGGCGGTTCAGCTTTTTGGTTGCCGTCGTTCGTCATGTTTTTGTTTTCTCCCGGGCAGGTTTTTCTAGCGACTTGTTCCAGTGTGCGATCGATACCCAAAAATTATGATTTTGCTTGCACCCGCACCCTACTTATCTTTGAGGGTATGACCTTGATTACCACAAATAATATCATAAATGTACTGATTCGATGACCGCATCAGAAAGAAACCTTAACTTCGCTGGTGGCCCGCAGCACTGACTCTTGCTGGAAAGTGCGCTTGTAAGTTTCAATAATTTCATTAATAGCTTGATTTTTTTCCGAGCTACTTTCATAAATCAAAATAACTATTTTAGAGTTTTCTCGAATCAGAATTCCCGAGCTGTTGAGAAACTGACCGGAGCCGTCTAATACCGTTAGCCCTTCCCGAAAACGAGGGGTAATAACGGTCTTGACAAACTCCTGCCATTCTGATTCAGAAATTGTCTCGCCTCCGGGTTTAGTTAAGCCAAAATACAGTTCATCTTTGAGCAGATTTGTTTGCTTGGCATTAGTATCGGAAGTTTCGGGAAGTTGAGCGCGGGCAATTGTCGCCGGACAAACAGGTAAGATGAACAGCAGACAGGTCAAACCAAGACTGTTAAGATGTTTATTCATCAGGAATTATGGGGAACTTCTATATGTAGGGTGGGCCATAAGTGCCTTACCGCTTATTTCTTAGGATCGCGAATTAAATAACTTACAATTTTAATTGTTATTGTGGGATGGGCGTCCCGCC
>NZ_JANMZH010000416.1:0-1196 GCF_031383065.1 Microcoleus sp. OTE_8_concoct_300
GGGAGCATCCCACTTTGCAGTCAGTATAAATACTCAGACAATTGTCTGGCTAAGCTGATGGCATAATAGAAAGCAGATAAATTACCATAATCCAAGTTCGCATGACCCCAGAAGAACAGCAGAAGATCAAAATAAATCTCCAAGAAATAGCAGAGCTCCTTTATAAGAATACCCCAGTAGACAATCTACAAAGCTTTGAATCCGTAGAACTGAGTGTGAGGGAACATTTAATTGAGACAGTAGCACCAGAAATTAGCGGTTTTTTTTTCACTCGGCGGGGGGAAAAGGTTCGGGTAGAAAAAGAACCATAAAAAGTTGTGTAGGAGAAATAACTATATCGAGTAAACAAGCCCAAAGGCTGGGAGTAAAGAAGGGAAGTCGTCTGAGTCCTAATTTGGAAAAATGTTGTTTATTATTAGTGGGAAATGAATCTTTTGCCAATGCCGAGAGAGACCTCAAAATGTTGACAGGAATTTATGTACCGCACAGTACACAACATCGACTATTAGAGCGTTACGAATTCTCCTCGGCTCAAGCTACGGAGCAAGTAGAAGCATTGAGTATAGACGGAGGAAATGTCAGACTGAGAACTCATGAAGGAGAAGAAAGTATCTGGAGGAACTATAAGGCGGTTAAGGTACATGGTCAAGTAGGGGCAGCTTTTTTCCAAAATAATCCAGATTTAGTGGCATGGGTAAATAGCCAACCTCAAAGTGAAGCGATAACCTGCTTGGGGGATGGTCATGATGGGGTGTGGAATCTGTTTAAGCAAATTGGGACTCTTGAGAAAAGAAGAGAGGTACTCGATTGGTATCATTTGATAGAAAATCTACATAGAGTAGGAGGTTCGCTCAAACGACTGAGGAGAGCGAAGAACCAACTGTGGCAAGGAGCAACAGTAGAAGCTATAGCTGAGTTTAGAGGAGTTAGAGCTAAAGAAAGTAAAAAGTTCCAGAATTATCTCCGAAAACATCAGTCAAGAATCCCAGATTACCAGAATTATCAACAGCAGGGTATTGATATTGGTTCGGGAGCTGTAGAGTCTTTAATTAAACAGATTGGAGCAAGAATTAAGATTGTAGGTGCACAGTGGAACGAAAAAAATGTGCCTCAAATTTTAAGACTGAGATGTGCATATTTAAATAACGACATCAAGCTCGGTATTTCTGCTTAGTTAAAAAGCGGGATGCTCCCAT
>NZ_JANMZH010000417.1:0-15445 GCF_031383065.1 Microcoleus sp. OTE_8_concoct_300
GGCGGGACGCCCATCCCACAATAACAATTAAAATTGTAAGTTATTTAATTCGCGATCCATATCAATTCCGGTAACACCGGAATGATGGTTTGTTGGGAGTGGGGAGTCGGGAGTCGGGGAATGTGGAATTATTGACCTTGACTTTATCATTCCCATGCAACCGGAAACGATATGATTTGCGTGAAGCCAAGCTATCCCGCAGGGAATCGAGCAATTATAAAATAAAACAGCCTGGCAGGCGTGACGGAGGAGTCTCCCACGCCTGCCGTGCTGTTTGGAAGAAATATACCGACCGATGACCGATGACTCAAGTATCCCTGCTCTGGTCTATTTCTGCCAATATGCGATCGGGTGGTTTTCTTTTAGGGCGATCGGGTGATGCGGTGCTGCTACAATTTGTGGTAGTTCTTCAACTAGCTATTATCTCTATAAAATAAAATTCTGCCCGTTTTCAAGTAGAGGCACAATGGAAAATACGTTTACTGGGGTGTTGGAAAAAGTAGATGAGTGGTATATTGGCTGGGTCGAAGAGTTATCCAGTGCGATCGTACAATAAAAAAACTTGGAAGAAAGTCGGGAAAGTCTGCGGTTTGCGATCGAACTAATCTCCATAGCACAATTCTCGCATCCGATTTGCGGACAGCGGCAGTCCCAATTCTACCAGCGTTTGTAAATACTCGTCAGGCGTTTTTGGCGGATTTTTGAGCCTGATTCTTTGTTTCTCGGCTGCTTTGCATACTGTTTGCCAGTTGAGGTCAAGCAAGTCTAAAATAAAATCATCTGGATGCTGCGCTAAAATGTCGTAAGGTGCAAGAGCTTCTTCAGGAAAATCTCTGAGATTGAAAGTAATAATAAACTTAGAACGAGAGTGAATTGCAGCAGCGAGGACATGGCGATCGCCCGGATCGGGAAGTTCTAATTCTTGTATAATTGTCTCATAGCCTTGCACCAAGCAATTTTCAACACTTGTATTCATTAATTTTTTGGTTCGGGCAAGCTGTTCAAATCTTAGATCGGGACGGTTTATAAGTACATTTCTCATCCACTCGTCGTGAGTTTCTTCACTCCAACGTGCCTCAACTATGTCGGTAGTTGCCAACTCTACAAACAAGTCACGAAGAGATGCCGAATACAAAACATTGGCATCGTAAATAACAGTTAAAATTGCCATTTTTTAATGGTACAAACCGAGTGCTTCTGATTCAGATACAAGCATATCCATAATTTTACTGCTTTCTTCGGAACTTTGTTTCTTATAGTCCATTAAATCTTCGTAACGTATCCGGCGACTGTTCCTAACTGTCTTGTAAGGGATTTTTCCCGCATCCAGCAACTCCCGCATATATTTATCGGAAACTCCCAGAATGTCTGCTGCTTGATAAATATGAAGTTCTTTAGTAATTGGAGTTAGCTTGACAGTATTGCCGCTGCTTGTCTGCTGCAAAATTGCTAATAGCAGTGGCAAGGCTGCGGCAGGTATGTCAATTGTCTTTCCCTCTTTTTCGTTTAATATCAATTTGAGGGATTCGCCAGACGGATGATTTTGCAAGTGCGATTCTAAAGCGCGGCTGCTGGTTTTGGCAACCGCTGCTTCTGCTGCTGTGGGCAAAGCAGGTGCTGAGTCTGAATCTCCGGTGAATGTCATGTTAATTTGGGGGTGAGAATAACAGGCAATCAATTATAATTGTAGCAATTTGAGAATGCGATCGCCAAAATCGAGCAAGGAGGTTAACCTGTGGCATACAGCGACTTTACAACTTTAGCGAAAGTTAGAGAATCTTTTAATTTAACCGTAGAAGAACCTTTAGATTTGTTTAGTGATATCCCAGAGGTACAGCCAAGTTCCTATTTGCAAACTACTTTAACTGAAAACCTGTCTTTAGCTACTGCAATTAATACAGAAAAGGCTCGCGCTGAATTAATTATTGCTCCAATATTATTGGAAGTCAGGCGGCAATTTAATTTTCAAGTTGGTTTTTTCTCTGGTTCAGAATTCAATGTAGATGTAGAAGCGGGCTTAAACGGGTATTGCGATTATATTCTCACTGCATCGAAGGATTCCTATGAAATTCGCGCCCCCGTAATTACTCTCACAGAGGCTAAGAATGAAAGTATTAAATCGGGTTTAGGCCAGTGTATTGCAGAAATGGTAGCCGCCCAATTATTTAATCAGCGCAGCGGAGAGCAAATTGAAAGCATTTATGGGGCTGTTACTACGGGTACTGATTGGAAGTTTCTTAAATTGACTAACAGCACAATTTTAATTGACAAGCGAGACTTTTTTATTAATGAAATTAGTCGGATATTGGGCATTTTAACAATGCCGTTTCAAGGCTTTTATTCTATGAATCGCACTTGATGCAGCCAGCGAAATAACAGATACTAGGATTAGGGACACAACATTGCTGTGTCCCTACTGCAAAATGAATTTATTGCCTCATGCGATTAACTTCGACAGCACATTAGATCGGAAATGAACCACCTGAGTTGTTCCATTTGTGAGGAGCGGAAATACAGTTAGAGATACGCAAAGATAGAAAACATCAAAAACCCTTAAAAAACTCTATTTTTCGGCTCGGAGGTAAAATCGGATATAGAAAAATGGAATACATCGGGGGCGTCGCAATATCGAGAGGGCAGGGGAAACCACAACAACAGCACACCGATGAAAGCGAGTCAAGTTTTACAAGAATACAAAAAAGGCAGGCGAGATTTTAAGCGCGTGAGCCTGCGGGGACAGTCGTTTGTCAAGAAAGATTTGTCGGGAGCAAACTTCACCAAGGCCGATATCCGGGGAGCGAACTTCAGCCACGCCACTCTGACAGGGACGAACTTCGCGCGAGCCACGGCGGGACTACAACGGCGCTGGGTGGCGGTGCAGTGGGTGCTGGCACTGCTGATGTCAGCTTTGTCGGGAATTCTGGCATCATATTCCGGGGTGTTTGTAGTGGCTACGAGCCTGTCTGTTGAGAGCCTACTAGAAAAATGGGTATTGAGTATTTTTTTTGCCATCGTCCTAATTGCTATATTTGGTGTGATCGTCTGTCATGGATTTACCGTTCAGGCAGTTAGTTTGATAGCCGTCGCTGGAGCCGTCGCGGTCGCCGTCGCCTTCGCTGTCGCTGTTGGCGGAGCCGGAGCCTTCGCAGGAGCCGTCACCGGAGCCGTCTCCGGAGCCTTCGCTTTAGCGGGAGCCTTCACCTTCGCCGGAGCTGGAGCCGTCGCCATCGCCGGAGCCGGAGCCGGAGCCAGAGCCGGAGCCGGAGCCGTCACTGTCGTCGTCATTGTCGCCGTCACCGTGGCAGGAGCCGTGGCCGGAGCCGTAGCTTTGGCCTTTGCCGTGGCAGGAGCCGTATCAGGAGCCGCCATCCTCTTGAGCCTCTACGTCGCATCGCGAGCTATGAAAGGGGATGAAAAATTTGCCATCGTGCGCCAGTTTGCCATCGCCTTCGGTTCCCTCGGCGGAACTCGCTTCTACTGTGCTACCCTCACTGATGCTAACTTCACCGCAGCTACACTCAAAAACTGCAACTTCCGCGATGCCACTCTCACCCGCACTTGCTGGAAATATACTAAAAAACTCGATCGCGCTCGTCCCGGCAACACCCTCCTAGCACAATCTGCGGTGCGCGAACTCCTCATCACCGGTAAGGGTTACCAGAAATCCTACGAAGGAGCAAACCTCAACGGTGCAAACCTAACGGCAGCAGAACTAGAAGGTGCCAACCTCAAACGCGCCGACTTGAGCCAAGCAACCTTGCACAAAGCCAACCTAAAAAATGCCAACCTCACTGAAACCCTCGCCATCGGCACGGATTTTACTGCCGCCTACCTGACAGGTGCGTGCCTGCAAGCCTGTAATTTCGGCAGCAACCCCCAACTAGCGGGTGTCGATTGTCAGTACGTCTTTTGGCTAGAAACAGAAAATGACAAAGGCAGTCGCGAACGTCTTCCCCACGACCCCGATCGGGTTTTCCAGCCGGGAGATTTTGAAAAGCTTTACAAAAAGATGATGAATGTCGTGCAGATTCTGTTTCGGAATGGCATCGATAAAGAGGCATTCATAGAAGCCTTTCAAAAACTGATGGAGGAGTACCCCGACATCACATTTGATTCGATTAAAAGCTTGGAACGCAAGGACAATGATATCCTGATGACGTTTCAGGTTCCCGAAACCGCAGACAAAGGCAAAATCGAACGCCTGCTTCAAGATCGTTATGAAGCGAACCTGAAAGCTGCTAGACTCCAGGGAGAACTGGAAGCCGAAAAGCGTCACAACCAGGATATGAAAGACCACCTTGCTATTATTTTGGGGAATCCATCCCCCGGCACCCAAATCACTCAAACATATCACTTTATGGCAGAGAATCAAACTATGAACAACAAGATAGACAATAACCGCCAAGGAGATACCTACACTCAAAGTGGCAAATTTGGAGTCGGACACATGAGCGGGGGAGAAATCCAAAGCGGCGCGAAAGTAGCTGGCGAGTTGCACGAAACCCAACCCAAAACCCTCGCCGAATCAGCCGTCGAAATCCAACAATTGCTGCAAATTCTCGATCGCTCCTATCCCCCCGACATCCCCGCCGATACCCAAGCAGAAATCGACGTAGCGGTGAAAGGTATCGCCAAAAATCCAGCACTCAAAGAACGAGTCATCAGCGCGTTGAAATCTGGAGGCATCGAAGCCGTGAAGGAAATCACCGACAATTCTTACGTGAATATTTTGCTAGCAGCTTATGAAGGATGGCAAAATCCAGAGTAGGAATAGCGTAGGGTTGAGTAGTTGGAAAACACGCCCTAGGATGCTTGTCTGTACAATTTCACTTTCAACATGACTTACGTATATGTATAGCTAGATTAGGGACACAACATTGCTGTGTCCCTACTGCAAAATGAATTTATTGCCTCATGCGATTAATTTCGACAGCACATTAGACAACTTAGCACCGAGATTCTCAACAGAGTCCTGCTGTGTGGGATCTTTCATCGTACCGTCAGCATTAAATACTTGAAAAGCTTGGGGAATTGCTTTCTGATCCGGCAGTACCAATACGTTAATATTCCCCAGGATCGATCGCAAATGCACTAATCCCCGCAAACCGCCGAGTCCGCCTGGGGAAGCACTCATAATTACCGCTACTTTGCCCGTAAATGCCACCAATCCCGGTTCACCCGCTGCTGGGCGCGATACCCAATCGATCGCATTTTTTAACACAGGGGTAATTGAACTGTTATACTCAGGGGAAGCTATTAAAAACCCGTGATGCGCTACCATCAATTCCTTCAATTTGCGGGCATTTTCTGGCATTCCCTCTTGTGCTTCTAAATCTTCGTCAAATAGCGGCATCGGCAAATCGCGCAAATCTACATAAGTAACTTCTGCGCCCGCCGCCCTAGCCCCAGCCGCCGCAACTTTTACCAGCAGTTTGTTGTAGGATGCTTCGCGGGTACTTCCGGCAAATGCGAGAATTTTTGGTGTATTTGTCATTGATTTTTTCCTGATATTTTGACAAGATAATCTTGACATTTCCAAGATAAATCTTAGCAAAGGAAGTGGCTCGCTGTCTCTTGCCTTAACATATATTAGTTAAATAAATAATCACCCATAAAAAACCGGGCAGGCGTGATGGAGGAGTCTCCCACACCAGGCGCGCGGTTTGTAGTAAATATAACCGACCGATGAGCGATATGTAAAGTGTGCCTTGGTGCATCGAGTTTCTGGAATCTGCGGGCGATTTAATTTTGTGCTATCGGGTGATGCGGTGGGGTAAAGTTTATATTAAGTCCGATCGCCGATCGCGCAATCTTTGGGTAACATTAAACTTAAGAAACACCAAAATAATCTTTGAGAAAATACAAAACTGCATTACAAAAAGGCTGGTATCGCCCTTGTGCATTCATTTGTTGACAAACTTGAGCTAATAATTCTGCCTCTTCCTGTGTCATGATTCCTTGCAAGGCTTCAAGTGCTTGAATTCGTCCCTGCATTAAGTCATAATGATTGAGTCCCAAAACTTCAATGGTTGTTTGAGCATCTTTTTGATGAGCTAAATTATTTGCAGTTGGCAGTATCTCACCAGTGCTAGAGTAATTAAAAAATTCTTCACAGTTGGCTTGTAGTGGCGAAACCCCGATCGCAAGATTCTGCTTCTTATTGCCACAATACTCTGGCCAATTTGGATCTCTGCCACAAGAGCCTAGCATATTTGTGTAATCAAGAGATAATTCTGAATCAGTCTTGCTCTGGGGGGCTAAATGTTCAATATGGCTATTGCTTTGCTCAACTCTCATACAGCAGTAGCAGCAAATATAGCCTTGTTCACTTAGCAAAGAAATGTGTACCGCTGCTTTCTCAGGGTTGGAAAGATATTTGTAATCATAGTTGACACCGATAGACTTCTGTGTAGCCTTCCATTCGGAAAAATTTTGAGGTTCTTTTCCCTTTTGAATATATTTCATTTATTGAGAATTTCCTTGCGTTGAATTAGCCAATCTGCTCTCACAAATTCAGGATCTTCTTCTCCCATTCTGTGTGCTAATTCTTGGCGAAATTGCCGTGCCTTTCCGAGTTCGCCCTTGTCTATCAAGCGAAACAATTCACGTAAATTTTCCTTAATTTCCTGCCGACGTTCGGGAGTTCCCATAAGCGTTTCTAGAATCCGATTGCTATCTTTCCCAAAGGATGGTACTCGCTCGATCGCAATTCCTTCAGATGTTGACCTCAAAAGATGAACCCATTTGAGATCGCTGATTACCTGTGGCGAATGAGTCGTAATTATAAACTGGCAATTTGGGAATGTTTTTTTCAGATTCGGAATAATCGCCCGTTGCCATTTTGGGTGCAAGTGGAGCTCAATCTCGTCAATCAAAACAACGCCGGAACCCTCAAGCGGATTGCAATCTGGATTCGGATTTGCGATCGCCAAACGCCTTGCTAAATCTCCTGCTAGTGTTAACAAGCATTTTTCACCATCGGATAGTTGATTGACGATCAGTTCCTCGTCTTGTTTGTTTACAGTCATTCGCAAAGGCGATCGCCTAACTCGTAAATTTGACCAGCCTTCTAGTAAGTTAGCGAACGCATATCTGACTGCTTCTAGTTGGCGATCGCGATACTGAGCAGAATCATTTAGTCGTAATTCGTATTCTAAATCTTCCCGATCTCTAAACCATTCAAAAAAGCGCCTAAAATCGATCTGCCCTCCCGTGAGAACCTCGTCATAAGCAGTTATCGGCTCAGACGAATGTTTCGTCTTAATCTCCAAAGGAATATCAAGTACGGCACGGTTAGTTGGATAGTAAACAGCCAGAGGCAATGCTGCGTAAGAATTAGCATCTAACTGACTGTGTATGTTATCGACAACTCCTTTTAAGTCCCCAAGGTTGCTGCTAGTATCCTTGCTTCGCCCTTTCCTGACCTTGGTTAAAGACCATACCACTTCCGGCCAGTCATTGATTGAAATTGTAATTTCGTTGTGAGTTTCTTTGCATCCGTTTTTGATATCATCTTCGTTGAAAGAACGTCCAGAACTATTGGGAGTTTGAATTCGCTTTGTCAGCCAGGAGAGAAGAATAGCCAAACACTCAAGTATGCTGGACTTCCCCACACCGTTGATACCGATGAACACAGTCGGCTCATCGGTATCAAACTCCAGGGTCAAATCGCTGATGCCTCGGAATGAGTTCATTTTTAGACGCTTGACTTTCACGATTTGGTTCTCCCTCTGGCTGAGTGGGTTATATTTTTGAGATCATATCAAATCAATGCTTCCAAACAAAGTCAGCAATGGGTCTATCTGCCGACAAAGGAAGATTTTCACTGGAATTGAATAAAACCGATCGCACTTTTACATTCCCGACTCCCAAACGCCTCTCGACGCGACTGGGAATGCCGTAACCGTAAATAATGTGTCCTTTACCCGCCAACACCACAACTTGATAGTCGGGGTTTGCTTTGACAAATCCAGCTATTTTTTCCGCCATAGTTTCGTCCCACAAAACTTGGGCTTGCAAAAATCTTTCAAAAGCCGTACTATTTCCCTGTCCTGCCTTTTGGTGTTGCTGGAAAACTTCTAGCAGCAGTTGCCGGTATTCGGCGTTGTCGGTGCGAATTTCGGATATTGGCGGAATGTGCTTTTTTTCCTCTGCTGTGAGGCTTTCTAAACCTTGACTGGCAACTTTTCTCGTTACTTCGGATGGTGTATTTAAGGCGAGGACAGGTAGTTGATTTTCTTTGGCAAACCGCAAAATGGGGGCGTAAGATTCCCAGGGAAAGGGCCATCTGCGATCGTACTCTGTTTGCTCGACTAATTGCTCTTGGGTCAGTTTACCTGCTAAGTAGTTGTCGATCGCACTTTGAAAGGGACGCTGAAACATTTCCATCGCGATCGCAATTTTCCGATTTTGCCGCTGCATTTCTCGGAGAATCGCCAGTTGAGCTTGGTGGTCTTCTGCGCTATCGTGGGTTTCTCCCAGATAAACGACTTTTGCCTTCACCAACTGTTGCAGAATCTCTTGGTTAGTGTAAGTCTGCCCAGGTTGAGGGTTCGCCGTCGTTGAAGCAGCCGCTGCACTGCTGCACAGTAGAAAGATACTCAGCGATAAGGCGCACAGTTTGATGAGTTTGGTTGTTTTCATCAAAAAAATGGGTAGAAACCCCGTCCTTCTAGGACGGCTTTATATTGTCTTTTTTTGATTACTACCGCCTTGGGACTGGTTGGCGGGAGTGTGCTTTTGTGTGGCACTTTCAGCGGGACAATTACCGCCTCAAACTTCCCAGCCCTGTACGCATAGTGTTTTGCTCTTTCGAGCCTCCCTTTCGGGGTAGAAGAGACGACCTGCCAGGTCGTCTGTACTGCGCCAAGGTTTAGTGAGCTTGTTGGGCCCAAAGCACTGCCCCAGTGACCTTAGGGCTGTTTAACCTTCAGCGACAGAGCGGAAAACTGGCTTCGCATTCTCCGGTGTCGTGACTCAAAAAACGTAGTCAGTTAAGACTTAGGCTGGTCAGAATGGCTTGTCAGATTACTCTTCCAAGCCTCACGCCTTGATAGCTGAGGTTCCTGACACAAATATTATGCCGTTTCTCGCAGCAGCAGGCACAGCCGAACTCTACTATTTTAGCTGAGCAGCTAGAAAGCTCGATGCTTAATTTAACTTCATAATTATCCGCAGTTACTTCTAAAATGTAAAGTTTAGTTGCGGGTACTTGCGCTTCTAGAAGAAGGTGCTAAATTAATAATATGAAGCGAACAAAAAGCTTCTCCGACAGATACCACATCCAGATACCACAGCGAAGTTCACAATAGAATCTAAGGAGTAAAACGCTGTTTAATCTCACATCTGTCTCATTAAAAACCAATAGCAGCACCCACCAACAAAGCTGATACTTCCTCAAATAATTAGAGGGGAGCAATGCAACTGAATCCCAGGATTATTGCAACTCCGCATCGAAGTTGAAAAAAGAGGAAATCACTCGGTACATAAGGCTGGGTGCTGTTGTTGTTAAAAGAGATTTTCGGTTTGTGATATTTTTTTCAGTAGAGACAGAGCCTCTAGATATGTGTTACCGGGCAGAGCATGGTAACGAGCATAAAAAGAGAAAAACTAGAAAATTACTCGAAAATTGTCTCGTCTTCCTTTCGCCACGCGGGATCGACGATACAAATAAATATTAGCGGCTCTGTGCCACAGTTGTAAATAAACTGCTTGGCGTTTGGGGGAATGTAAACTGTATCTCCGGCTTCCACCAATTGATTTTCGTCGTCGATGTGCATCTCCCCAACGCCGCTGAGGATGTAGTAAACTTCAGAAGTTGTTAGGGAGTGCAGCGCAGAAGTTTGTCCCGGTGGCAAAGTGGCGTGGGCTAAACTCTAACGCAAATCTACAGCTTGTTTGTCTGGATGCAGCAATTCTCGCAGTTGAGTACCGTCGCCTGCAATAAACTCGTCGCAGGCATTTAGCTTTTGAATTAGCATTCTTTCCACACTCCTTAAAATCTCTTTACCACAACTTAAGTTTAATTGAAAGAGCAAGAGATGTTAAGAAATATGTAAAGCGGCGGCCGGATTTTTTAACCGTAAGTTCCCGAATGCGATCGATAATCAGGACAGTCGATCGCATCTTCAGATAAAGCTATAGTAGGCTGAACGGGACACTTGAGGTGGTAGTCGCCGGTGAAAAATACGCAGTTAGCACAAGGGATTTGGTGCATCCGCTGAGCTCGGCGCATGGAGTCGGAGACAGTACGCCCGATACTCGAAAAGAGCAAAAAAACTAAACCCCAGGCGGAGACAAAACACAGCGGGACTAAAACAGGCTGTATTGCCTTAAGCAAAAAGTAAAGCATAGCAAGAAAATTCAGCGTTAGAAGCCATACATACATTACAGTAGTGGAATTGGCGCTCGATCGACCCAAAAGTTTAGAATCCTTTACAGCTCGATCGAGAAACCGGGGAATTATGGCATGATAAGGAACAGTCCTTAAATAAAATTAGAGCAAATCAGTTATGACTCTGCGATTAGGCGATACAGTTCCGAACTTTACCCAAGCTTCGTCTGAAGGGGAAATCAATTTCTACGAATGGGCCGGCGATAGCTGGGTCGTGTTGTTTTCCCACCCGAAAGACTATACTCCAGTGTGCACCACAGAACTCGGTGCAGTGGCCCGTCTCAAGTCTGAATTTGAAAAGCGGGGTGTCAAAACCATTGCCCTCAGCGTCGATGATGTAGATTCTCACATGGGGTGGATTAAAGATATTGAGGAAACTCAAAAAGTCACCCTCAATTATCCGATTTTAGCAGATGGCGATCGTAAAGTCTCCGACATTTACGACATGATCCATCCCAACTCGCTGAACAACTTAACAATCCGCACAGTTTTTGTAATTGACCCGCAAAAGAAATTGCGTTTGAGCATTACTTATCCGGCGAGCACTGGTCGGAATTTTAATGAGATTTTGCGAGTAATTGATTCCTTGCAACTTACCGACAAATACAGCGTTGCGACTCCAGTTGATTGGAAAGACGGCGACGATTGCGTAATCGTACCTTCGATTACCGACCCCGCAGAGTTGGCAGAGAAATTTCCTAAAGGCTACACCCCGATTAAGCCTTATTTGCGGATGACTCCTCAGCCGAATAAATAGGTTTAACATTCCTGGAAGCAGAACCTAATTATGTAGGGTGCCCGCGGAGCACCTTACCTCTATAATTCGCGCGTCATATCAAATCCGTTGACATCGGAATTATTATCTCTCTCTTCTCTTTCTCTGTGTCCTCTGTGCCCTCTGTGGTTTAATCATTCCGATACAACCGGAATTGATCCCACACCAGCTTGTAGCTAGGACTTGAGTCCTTAACCTGATTTTTGAGGACTCAAGTCCTCACTATAAACAAAGAAATTGTGCAATCTTGTCTGAACAATTTAGAGTGGAGGAAAGGCAAAATGATGTCATCAACAATTGTGTTGCGAATACCGCCCAAATTGCAAATGACAGACGACGAGTTTTTCGAGTTATGTCAAATCAATAGTGAGTTACGCATTGAACGCAACAAATCGGGAGAATTGCTAATTATGCCCCCTACTGGTTCGGAGACGGGAAACCGAGAAGGTAATATATTTGGACCGCTGTGGGTTTGGGCAGAACAAAATGGTACTGGTTTAGCGTTTACTTCGAGTACAGGATTTACTCTGTCAACAGGTGCACAAAAGTCGCCGGATGCTGCTTGGATAAAATTGGAAAGATGGAATGCTTTGTCACCAGAACAAAAGCAAAAGTTTGCCCCGATTTGCCCTGATTTTGTAGTAGAACTGAGGTCGGCTTCTGACAATCTCAAGCCATTGCAAGAAAAAATGCAAGAATATATGAGAGAACCAGGAGTGCAGTTAGGCTGGTTGATTGACCGCAAAAATCGCAGAGTTTACATCTATCGTCCCGGTTTGCCAGAGGAATGTTTGGAGAATCCCGCGACAGTCAGCGGCGACCCTGTTTTGCCCGGATTCGTACTCAATATGAGCAAGATTTGGTAGAACTGCTAGCAATAAATATCAACTTATTGTAAAAATTAATAATATGATGCAAACACGCAAAAAATATGGATATTAAAAACGGCTTTGTAGGCACAATCGGCAACACCCCACTAATTCGCTTAAACAGCTTCAGCGATGAAACTGGCTGCGAAATTCTCGGCAAAGCAGAGTTCCTCAATCCCGGCGGTTCCGTTAAAGATAGGGCAGCTTTTTACATCATCAAAGATGCAGAAGAAAAAGGCTTGCTGAAACCGGGCGGCACTGTTGTTGAAGGCACTGCGGGCAATACTGGCATCGGTTTGGCACACATTTGCAACGCTAAAGGTTACAAATGTTTGATTGTGATTCCCGATAACCAATCTCAAGAAAAAATCGATGCTTTGAAAACCTTGGGCGCTGAAGTTCGGACTGTTCCCGCTGTTCCTTACAAAGACCCGAATAATTATGTCAAATTGTCGGGAAGATTGGCGGAGGAAATGGAGAATGCTGTCTGGGCAAATCAGTTTGACAATTTAGCCAATCGCCGAGCTCATTACGAGACAACTGGCCCGGAAATTTGGGAACAAACCAACGGTAAAATTGATGCTTGGGTAACAGCTACGGGTACCGGCGGCACTTTTGCGGGCGTAGGAATGTTTTTGAAAGAAAAAAATCCTGCTGTGAGAATTGTCTTGGCAGACCCGATGGGCAGCGGGCTTTACAGTTATTTCAAAACAGGAGAAATTAAGACTGAAGGTAGTTCGATTACTGAGGGAATTGGCACCACTCGCGTCACTGCAAATATGGAGAATGCCCCGGTAGACGACGCCATTCAAATTAACGATACTGAAGCTGTGCGGGTGATTTACCAACTGCTGAGGAAAGAAGGGCTGTTTATGGGCGGTTCTGTGGGGATTAATGTGGGGGCGGCGGTGGCTTTAGCGAAGCAAATGGGGCCTGGACATACGATTGTTACGGTACTCTGCGACGGCGGGGCTCGGTATCAGTCGCGTTTGTTCGATCGACAATGGTTGGCTTCCAAAGGTTTGTCACCAGATTAACCGTAGGGTGCGCTGAAGTCTTAAGTTGTCCCGCATCTAAATTGTATTTTTCGGGCGGGCGGGACGCCCACCCCACAATAATTTTATCCAACTCTACTCGTTACCAGGCTCTGTCTCGAATTTTCCTCTGCAAGCAAGGCTCTTTCTCTGGAAATTTGTTCTCCGGCTCTGCCTGGAAGTTAAAATTTAAGTATATATGGCCACACCTATTCCCATGATAAAAAAATACCATATATGTAGCAGACTGTCAAGTAAAAAAACATGAAAATCAAAGAATCTTCTAGGCAAGTTCTTGTTTGTCAAAACCGCACTTGTCGCAAGCAAAGTGCAGCAAAGGTACTCGCAGCTTTAGAGCAATTGTCGCCCTCAGAAGTTGAAGTTGTTGCTAGCAGTTGTTTGGGACAGTGCGGCAACGGGCCAATGGTGTTGGTGCTGCCAGAAGAGGTTTGGTACAATGGCGTTTGCCCTGAAGAAGTTCCTACAATAACTGAGCAACATTTGCGGGGAGGAAAGCCGGTGGAGAGGATGCTTTACCGCAAGTTTCACAGGCTTTCTAAGTAGTCGATCGCCCGCGTTTAAGAAAATTCTTCCGCCAACAAGCGGCGGAGAATTTCGGTGACTTCGGCGCAGACTCTGGCGTCGATTTCTATGGCAGGGCGATCGACATTGCTGGAACTGTCTAAAACTTTTTGGGCCCGCAAAGTCATGGCTAAAGTTCTGAGTTTGGCCGGCCCTCCCGCAGCATGAGGCCGTTCGTCAACAAACCGCACTAAAGCCAGATAAACTGTTTCTACGGTTCCCCTGAGCGAACTCACTCCGTAACCCAATTTTGAGATAATTACTGGAGAAGTGATGCGGCTATCCATCCCCAAAGTTTTAATTGCTTCGTCCGCGTATCGAGCGCTGTCATGTCCCATGGCTCTAACAATGGTTTTTAAGCTGTTCCACTGACATCCTTTCAGGCGCGATCGCTGTTCGAGGTGGAAGTGCCATCCTAACATGGAAATCAGCCTGGTCAAGTCATAAGCAGATACGGAATTATTTTGTTTAGCGCTGTTTACTGCTGCAGTTAGCAGCACTTGTTTTTTGCTGAGATTGAATATTTTTGGGTTGTTGAGATAAGGGTTTTCGCCGTAATCGCCGCGAAAAGTTAGGTCGTTATTGCCAGTAGTGTTCTTCAGCCACTGTTCTAGTCCTATGCGAGTATCGAAGCGTTTGAACATCGCTGCTAAGGAGTTTGAAGTTGCTATATTTGCACTATAGCTAATCATGTCTTGTGCTAAATCATCAAAGTTAAAATCCTGTTTTTGCCCGTTGCCATCTCTAATAACGCAGTTGTCAATGTCGCAGTCGGGATATTTGGTATTTACTTGACTGACGATATTAAGGAGTGGGATAATTTTAGTGGCACTCCAAAACTCAGCTTTGGTAAGTGCGTTTTTTCCCAGCCACTGCGCCTGAATTTTGCCGTCTACAAAAGTACCAATGCAAACGCAGGCTTGTTTGATGTCTTCGTGGAGAAAATTTAAAGCTTGAGGGTCAATTTGAGGTAGTTCTCCCAGGCTGGGAAAGGCGGTAAGTTTGAGGCGGTTATTGGGTTCGGGAATATAGCTAATTACTTTTAAGCCGTCGGGTTTCTGTTTGAGATACTCGGGATAGTTGGTAATTTCTTTTTGGTAAGGCGAGTTTTGAATGCCCCGGTCTAAAAAGGCTAATTTTTCTGAGTTAGCTTTGGCATCTATTTCGATTTGGAGGTAGTTTTTGAAGAGGCGCGCTCGGTCTTTTGCGAGTTCGAGGGAGGTGAGGTTCATGATAATAGTTGGCAGCTTGTTACGAATAAGTAAATCACTATACTAGGATTTAGGCAAAAAAAACCGGGTTGCTCTGCAAAATTTTGGGTTGGGAAACGAAAAATTTATGAAGAAACCGGGTTTCAGGCAGTAACTGTGTCCAGGACTATATACCTGAGTGCGGGCCCTGGGATCAAGCTTTTTTGCCGCGTACTTGAATACGTTTGTCGGTTTTTTGTTTCTTAATCCAAGAGACAAATTTATGGAGTTCAGGGTCATTTTTGAGCTTTTCCAGGGTATTGAGCTCTTGGGCAAGGTGTTTGTTGTCAAATAGAGAGTGAATCTGGCGGTGACAAGCCGAGCAAATGTCGATTGTCGGGCTGGGATCTTCGTTTTTCCGCTTGGTGTTTTGTTTGGGGATGAGGTGATGGGCGGTTAATGCTTCCATTTGTCGATCGCACAATTCGCACTGCATAATTTTCTCAATGCTGCTGGATAGGAGAATTGCTACTTTTAGTTTATAGCCTTTCTCAGTAACATGGGGCATAGGCCTCCGTGGGCATAGGGCATAGGCCTCCGTG
>NZ_JANMZH010000929.1:0-1526 GCF_031383065.1 Microcoleus sp. OTE_8_concoct_300
CTCACTTATGGCATCCTCCAATTGAACTCTCAGACGCTGAAGCGTTGATTATCAAACGCATTAAACGAGCCAAGTTATTTACGTTTCTTCGACTGAACCGTTCATTCATATTTAATGATGAGTTTCAAGAAGAACTCGCTACAATCTTTAAAGATAGCACCGTGGGTCAGGGCCCAATTCCTCCTGCACAAATTGCCTTGGCAATTATTCTGCAAGCCTACTAAGGTATTTCTGATGATGAAGTAATTGAAGAAATGCTCATGGATCAACGTTGGCAGTTAGTTCTCGATTGTCTCAATTGTGAAACTTCTCCTTTTAGCAAAGCCACTTTGGTTAGATTTAGAAAGGGCTTAATTAAAAAAGAACTAGACCAACGTTTAATTGACCGCACCGTAGAGATTGCCAAACAAAAAGGTGGGTTTGGCTCATCTCAACTCAAAGCGGCTTTAGATTCTTCCCCGTTATGGGGAGCTGGTAAAGTCGAAGATACATATAATCTATTGGGTCATGCTTTGCGTAAAGCAGTGAGTGTGATAGCTGCTGGACAGGGGCGGGAGCCAGCAGAAATTGCCGAGTTAGCTGGTGCGACAATTCTTAATAGTTCCAGCTTAAAAACAGCCTTGGACTTAAACTGGGATGACCCAGGAGAGCGCAAAAACGCACTATTAATCATTCTAAACAGCTTATGTTCTGTGGAAGAATGGATGCAAAGCCAGCCTGGGTGTGATGAGTTTGAAGTCGCTAAAGAGACTCTGGATGTTGCCCGAGTGATTGAATCTCAAAATGTAACTTTCGACTCTCAAGGCGTTCCGAGTTTAAGTAAAGGGGTGGCTAAAGACCGTCGCATTTCTATTGAAGACCCAGATATGCGGCATGGGCTTAAAAGCCACTCTAAAAAAATAGATGGATATAAACGCCACATCCTCAAAGATTTAGAGAGTGGTGTAGTTTGCGCGGTGGCGTTGACACGCGCAAATACTCCGGAAGCTACTGCTACAGTTGACCTAGAACGTGACTTAAAATTTCAAAATATTCACCTAGCTGAGTTACATATTGACCGGGCTTATTTATCCAGTCATTGGGTTACACAACGGGATGATAAATTACAGATATTTTGTAAGGCGTGGCCGGTCAAAAATTCTGGACTGTTTGATAAAAATTCCTTTTTCCTTGACTGGGATACACATTTAATTAGCTGTCCTAATCAGGTAAGTATCCCATTTGAACCCGGGAAAATTGTTCATTTTCCGGCGAGTGAATGTGCTATTTGTCCTCTGAGGTCTGGTTGCACGAATAGTAAAAGAGGACGGACTGTATCAATTCATCCTGATGAAGCCTTAATGCAAGAGTTGCGAGCACGTCAATCCACTGCTATTGGTAGAATAGACTAGACCTCTTGCGAAAGTCTCAGGCGATCTCTAATTTAGTCTTTAAAGAAAGTTCATAATTATAAATACCAGCGATCAAATTAAATCTTAATCCGAAGCGCCTTCTTCGATTCCGATATCTTGATGAAAGTATTCTAA
>NZ_JANMZH010000660.1:0-1646 GCF_031383065.1 Microcoleus sp. OTE_8_concoct_300
ATTATTCACTGTTTCAATCCTCTTCCTTCTAGGTAGAGGTCGATCTCAAACTGTCAACTGTCAACTGTCAACTGTCAACTGTTGAACCCCTCAATCCGCGTACGCTGCCCCTTGGGGGTGCGGAATGTGGGTTCAAACACCGACAACCCCATGAACCCCAATGGAGCCGCCAGAATTGCTTTTGGGCAGTACAAAGCTTGGCAAGTTGGCATCCACGGCTACTCTGACCCGCATGAAGCTCTTATCCAGGTCGGGGCGGTTAGAGTGCACCGTGACTGGAATCGGGACATGATGAGAACTGGGGATGCGATGGATGAGGGTTACTTTGGTATCAATCAACATTGGGGCTATAACCATCCTAAAAACGACATTCACACAGCCGGAGCTGGATGTTTTGTAGGTCGATTATGTGAAGAACATATCGACTTTATGTATCGCGTCAAATCTGACCCACGGTATATTGCTGACCCAAATTTTGTATTTCCAACAACTATCATTCCGGGCAATAAACTGTAATCTATGAAAAAATGAAACAAGAAACTCTTGATTACATTGCTAGTTCGATCGGTGTTACTGCCATTATCTCAACCTATATTTTTTGGTTGGCTTCTCTACAAATTAAGGATAAGTTAGTCTATAAGATTGAGAAGTTTTCTTATGATTTAACCAAAAAACAAGAAACCGATATGATAACCGCTGGCTATAAAATGCGACGCTGGCAAGATATGAATAAACTTCGATTTATAACTTTGGAAGGCAGAATCGAGGCTATTGAAAAAAAGCTCGATATTGGCTCCTGTAATATTATCCAAACGATCGAAGAACAGTTTTAAGATACAGACTAACGGTTTTAATTTAACCAAATTGCAAATGATGAAACTAAGATTTAGAGAACCAACTAAAGATCAGTTAGACACTATTTCAACTATTTTAGGAGCTGTTGCAGGTATCGCAGAACTTCTTGTAGCCTGCAAACGTGTTAGCAACGAAGATGGTCAACTTGTTGCTGGGATTGCATTAATTGCTTGGGGCTTTTTTAGTAATAAACCGCCTCGCATTCCTAAATTCAGACTACACAACGAACCAACAAATGAATTATTCAATGAACTGAGAGAGGAAGAAGATGATTAGTAATCCAACCAACACACCAAGCAAAAAATAAAAAATTGCTAACTGATTCATAAATCTCATAGTAAAATCACAACTTAAAATGATTTAACTATGAGATTTACTTTTTGGTTATTATGGATTATTAATTTTATCCGATATAACCTTTGTTGTAGCTACGACTCCGCCAACCAAACCTATAATTAGTCCAGCGGTAAAAGTGTCTGCTGGATTTGCTGACTTTTTGCGCTTCAATTCTTCACTTGCCTGATGCGCGTCCTCTTTTAACTCTTTCATTACATTGGGGACAACTTCAGCAGTTGCTAACAAAGCTGTTGTCAATGTTCCTGCCAAAAATACTGATTCGCCTGGTGTTGGTTTACGCATTTTCTCTCCTAGCGGGACTTAAACAAAAAATACGGTAAAAATACGTTATAATGCTTGCATAGCAAGCATATAACGTTAAAGAATGACCAATGAAAGAGACAACCCCTGCCGCGATGCCCCCCTGCTTCGATAGATGGTGTCAAAGATTTGAC
>NZ_JANMZH010000686.1:0-1417 GCF_031383065.1 Microcoleus sp. OTE_8_concoct_300
CGTCCCGCCCGTCCAAAAAGGACGGGCGGGACGCCCATCCCACAATAACAATTAAAATTGTAAGTTATTTAATTCGCGATCCTTAGCGGGATATCAGACTATTCGGAAATCGTTAACAGCAATTAAGCTGGCATTGACTCCAGTTAACGAAGCAATTACTTCTCCACTTCCTTTCAACTTAATCAGCGCGCTGTTATTGTCCTGACTTATTTCTAACTGGTTAAAACTCAGACCCCTCGACAATCCTATGAAATCCTCACCTTTAACAAAATCAGAGATAATATCGAATCCGCTGACGACTCCTAAGACAAAAGTGTCGTTGCCCAAACCTCCGATGAGGCTGTCATTTCCTGAACCTCCAGACAAGAAATCATCACCAACGCAGCCGAGTAATGTATCATTATCTTGACCGCCGTAAATTGTATCGTTTCCTTCGCAGCCGTCGATTAAGTCGTTATTCTTGTTGCCGCTTAGGAAGTCATCTCCTGCACCGCCACACAAAGTATCGTCTTCGAGTTGTCCGAAGAGAGTATCATTGCCTTCGCCACCTAGAATTAAATCCTGAGATTTTCCCCCGAATAGGTGATCGTTTCCTTGGTCACCGTCGATAAAATCATTACCTTGATTGCCAAAGATTAAGTCATTATCTTCTTGGCCGTTAATTGCATCGTTGCCCTCATTCCCATAGATCAGGTCTTCACCAAAACCACCAAGAAGGATATCGTTTCCTTTGCCGCAAATTAAGATGTCGTCTCCCTTGTTGCCGTCAATGAAGTCATTGCCTTTATTGGCGTTGAAAGTATCGTTAAATTCGCCACCAAATAGGTTGTCGTTGCCAGCTAAAGCATCGAAGCTATTGGGACTGTTGCTGCCAAAATAGGCGTCATTCCTGGGAGTGCCAATTTGAGGGTCGGGATCACCATTGATAATATTATCAATTTGTTGGTTGGGTTGGTTGAGATTGGGATACTCAATTTGATCGCAAATGCACTCTGTATCGGGAATGTTAACAGGCGTCGGCGTTGGTACGGGTTCCGGTGTCGGCGTTGGTACGGGTTCCGGTGTCGGCGTGGGTACGGGTTCCGGTGTCGTCGGGGGTACGGGTTCCGGTGTCGGCGTTGGAGTTGGAGTTGGAGTTGGTGTGGCTGTGACTCTGGCCGCTATGGGGAAATCAAAGGGATTTTCGTCACTATCATCATTGACAAATTGCAACGTACCTGATTTATTTCCTGCCGTGGCTGTATCTACTTGAAGAAGCAAATTAGCACTCGCGGCCGCGGCCACAGTTGCAGGTAAGCTTCCGACTAGGCTAAATCCGGTTGGTAAGGTAAGGTTGCTGAGGTTTAAAACTGCTGTACCGAGATTTTTCACGGTAAAGGTTTTGTTGAGGCTGGTGCCAACTGTTACGCTGCCAAAG
>NZ_JANMZH010000704.1:0-1586 GCF_031383065.1 Microcoleus sp. OTE_8_concoct_300
GAATTCGAGTCGAGCAATTTAGACGAAAGAGGATTTATTTCTCTGATAAACATCATATGAAACTGTAATTAACTCATAATTTTGCCTGGAATATCATTATACTATGTATTTGTGTAATTAATTCTGTCTGACTACTTATTGACCAGTTTGGTCTGGGGAGCTGCCTGAACATTTGCGGCAGCATCTACTGTGTTGATGGCTTTGGTAATAGTTTCGTCGCAAGCTGAACACGCTATGTTAAGGACTTTTAGCTGTAGTCATGGTTGTATTTCTCCTTTCCTTTGAGGGGTTAATCCTATCTTGCAGTATCTAGTCCACTGGAGTGTCAAGGGGGAATGAAAAGAAATTTTTGAGAACCTCTAAAAAGGAGAAATCAACACCCTGGGCACCATGATCTGCTGTCTCTTGAATCCCTAGGGCGTGTTTTCAAAGTCGGTGTATCCTAGATTGGGGCGACGATGTTTAGTTTTAAAACTTGTTGTTTAAGTCCCGGCAGCATGAAAAAGCGATCGCCACCATCCGGCTAGAGCGATCGCACAATATCAAGAGAATCCTGGCGTTGCTGATTTACGGTATGAAAGGCTAAATATGCAAATCATAGAAACCAGTATCACAAAGCTTCTGAATTTTTAAATTATTTTTTTCATACCCTAATTAAGCAACGCCCTAGTTTTTTCTGAGTGTTGCGATGACCCGAGGGGACAAATGCAGGTGTCAGTGCGGCATAACGGGCATACTCCTCAAGACCTCCTTGTGAATAGAACAACTCGTGATTCCAGGCTTGTTACCACCCTTGCATCTGTGCGATTTCAGCGCTCTGAGATGTGATGATTGACTGAGCCAAAGTACGGATTTCTGGATGAGAAGCACGCTCAGATGCCATCTTCGCCATCATCACCGCCATTTGATGATGGGGAATCATTTGACGCACAAATTCTTTGTCAAAGTCCGGGGCTTTCTTGAGCGCGTCGAGGTCAGTTTTCATGCTCATCATGCCCTGACACATCATGCCCTGAACCTGACCCATCATGCACTGACCCTGACCCATCATGCCTGAGCCTGTGCCCTGCCCTTGGTTGTGGTGGTCTCCCATCATGCCCATGTCATTCATTGAACGTGCAGCGACTTCTTTGCCGAACCACTGTTTGTACCAAGTACGCATCTCTTGAATTTCACGAGTTTGGTCTTTTTTAATCGCTTGGGCTAATTTTTTAACTTCTGGGCGTTTGCCACGAATCAAAGCAAGATCAGCCATTGCGATCGCATCTTGGTGATGCGGGATCATCATTTCGATAAAATGCTGATCGACTCGAACCGATCTGGGTTGTTGAGGATTTTCTGGTGCAGGTAATGACTGAACTTGTTCGCTGTTGATAAGGACAAATCCAGTAATAGCACCACTACTAAGGGCTTGCTGAATAAGCCTAAAACCCTTACCTCAAAAGACTTTGACTCGCGTTCGGCGTTGACAATGTGTAAGACTATGAGCTAAAATTAGTCAAAAGCCATGCACAGCAGCACTTTCGTTCATGTACCGAAAAGTTGACTAGGGCCCCAACCCCACCTTCCAACTTTGACCTTCACGG
>NZ_JANMZH010000736.1:0-1311 GCF_031383065.1 Microcoleus sp. OTE_8_concoct_300
GGATCTGCTGCACCGGCATCGGGACGATCTCGGCGTCCCATCGCACACCTGCGGGGTAGGATTTGAGGTTTCTAGGATATTGACTCTCACCTACATGGTCATTCAGTTGTCAAGGTTCTACCTTGCGGCTAATCCCCCTAACCCTTTTTAGGATTGGTTTCTAGCCAACGAGTCGCACACCAGGATTCATATCGATACCAATGCAACCGGACATCCTATTTCTAGAAACTTGATTCACAGGCTTGGGAGTAAATTGCACGGCAATAACCCACTTTCCGTTTTTACGGTAGAAGTGCCAGGTCTTAGCCCCGCATTCTGGCAGCCTGTTGATGTTGCGATTGAAATCACCAACAAGAGAAGATACAGCTTTCCCGAATCGTGACTCTAAGCATTTGGGGACTCTAAAAGTTATTCCGCTCCCATTCCACTGGGAGACTTGATTGCCAAAAGACTCGTCTTTAGAGCCGACGACAAAAATATCACCGTGAGGGACGAAGACTTTGATTGGCTTGACTCTTAAGTATTCGAGCCTATTCGTTAACAGGGTCAGTCTACGCTTTTTATGGTGTATTTGAAAGCGTAAACTCTGCAAATTGGTAGATTTGTATTGGAGCGAGCAAGCTATGGGAAAGTTACAACCTGTATTTGAATTCTGCCATTTTTTCTTGGCATAAAATTTACGGGCTAATGCCAACTTACGTTCGGCTTTCTTGAGCCATGCACTAATGGATTTAATCTTTCCTTCAAGAGTCTTTATGTGTAAAATTCTGTGTTCTTTAGCCCCGTCTACACGACCTTTGGCAGCACTGATTACGCCATTTGCATGGCGCTTATTGATGCCGTAGGTTTGCTGTAAGTGTGTGTTCCAGTCGGACTTCTTGAATTCTGTATTTAAAAGTAAGTGGTTGACTGTTTCAATACTTGCAGCCCTGAAAATTGGGGCGTAAGCTTCCAAGAACATCTCGAAATCTGTAAATCCCAGTTCGTTGAGTTCATCTGCTGGCGTGGGCAAGCCTTTACAATAAGTTAAGGTAGCCATTGATTCGACCTCTCAATGTGGTTGCATCCTAGTATATTAATCGCTTCGCGCAGGATTTGCAAGTTTTTCTCCGGAGTTTCTTTTATTTCCGAAACCTCGCTGGCGAGGTCTTTTTCAAAGGTTACACATTCTCTTTCGATCGAAATCACCAACGCTAATTAGTCTGTTCGTCAATTTACCGCGAATTTAGTAACTAAAACCTAGGTAAATCTCGGTAAAAAGTCAACTGCTGTGAACCCTGATAACTCAAGCACCGACGGCAATTGGGAATT
>NZ_JANMZH010000751.1:0-31327 GCF_031383065.1 Microcoleus sp. OTE_8_concoct_300
GGGGCATGGGGCATGGGGCATGGGGCATGGGGCATGGGGCATGGGGCATGGGGCATGGGGCATGGGGCATGGGGCATGGGGCATGGGGCATGGGGCATGGGGCATGGGGCATGGGGCATACCTCACTTTCTTAAGAACCGCTATATAGGAGAAGGAAGAAGTCCGATAGCAGCCGGAAGAAAAGCGAGGAGTTCAGCAATAAATCATGTCCTAGTCGTCTTGGCAGTTGCTATAAAATAGGGGAAGTGGTAATTGGTAATTGGTGTAATAGGTAATTGGGAATTGGGAATTTTTCCTAAAAACTAAGGACTAATGACTGCTGACTAATGACTAAGGACTAATGACTAAGGACTAATGACTAAGGACTAATGACTAAGGACTAATGACTAAGGACTGCTGACTAATTTAAAAGATACGATCGACCAACCAACTTCCCAGCCACAGCCCGAAACTGGAAGTAGCCACCAACAGGATAAACGTGTAAACCTCGCTGCCGGTGTCGATCAACCTTTCTCCGGCTACCATTCGCGCCACCACTCCAGCAATAATGCCGATCGCAGCCCAAGCGCTATAAACAGTCTTAGACCCGGCGAGGCCCAAGGCTTGGGCGATCGCCCCCGAACCCGCCCCAGCCAAAACCCCCGCCCACGCCCCAATCCCCAGCCCGATCGCACCAGAGAGCCCGACGGGGCCGCCAGAATTCACCCCTAGTTCCGTCGCCAGCCCGCACGTCAAGCCGACAATCGCCCAACACACAGCCGCCACCAACGCCTTAACCCAATCCCCAGAACCCGTTCCAGCCATCAATCCCACCACTGTCACCACTCCGGCCACTGCCAAAACAGCAGCCACAGCCCGAGACTCTGCCTCGGAACTGGCGATCGCCCCCAAACCAGCCCCAACTGCGCCCCAAGCAGCCCCTGTTACCATTCCTCCCGCCTGAAAACCGGCGATCGACCCCCCTACCGCCCCAGCCAAAACTAACGCCGCCAGCCACACTCTGGGCGTTGCCGAACCCTCCGCCAGCAAAATCGCGGCCCACAGCCAATCTGCACCGCAGATTAAAGTCCACATCCACAGCGGGGCGACTGATACCGTCAAAATCCAACCGGTCAAAGCGTAACTCGTCACGGCGATTGCCAGTGGCCCCCAAGGGAAGCTTGAATAGTGTTGAGATGACCGCACATCCCTCGGCGCGCTTCGCGGTTTTGAGTATTGAGTTGAAAATTCTTTTTTCCTTTTCGAGGTAAGCTTTTGATAGTTTTGAGATGGCCACGCTTTCGGATTAACGCTTCGCCCTGGTTGCTTTCTTCCCCGCCGCGCTGCCCGATTTTGAGTTGTAAATCGTTTCTTGCTTGAAGAGTTCTTTTGAGTTTGAAATTTTTGGGAGGCGGCTTTTGGGCGGGTTTGACTGCGCTGGGAACCAGGCCTGGTGGCTGATTTTGCAGAACGCCTTCTCAGGGGCTTGGAGGGCGGGGGCGGCTGCTGCTGAAACTGTTTTTCGATCGACTGCGATTCAGGCTGACTCAGAAACAATACCAACTGCTGGTAAGCTTCATTAATTTCTGTTAATCTTTGGTGAGCTTTTTGTTGCAGGCGGTCATTGTGGGCAAACCGATCGGGATGCCACACAAACGCTAAATCCCTGTAAGCGCGCTTAATTTCTTCGAGGGAACTTCCCGGCTCAATTTCGAGGATTTCGTAGCATCGATTAATGTCAGCCATAGGCTTCGATCGGCAGGTCTTGGTAAATTGGCGTGAAGCGAAGCTATCCCGTAGGGCATCCCACTTAACATCATGTACTATTCTCAGCCAAGCTGCACAGTAAGCCGAGATCCGCTCGAGTGTCAAGCGTCCTCAAGTCTGCCGGCCATCCCTAGGGTCGATCAATGCAGACTGACAACTGGCTACAATGAGAAAATCCTTTCGTGCGATCGGTATTTGTGTCTGTGTCGGCAAATCAAGCTCCCATCTTCATCTTAGTTGACGGTCACTCCCTGGCCTTTCGATCCTACTTCGCCTTTGCCAAAAGTCGAGACGGAGGCTTGCGAACTACGACAGGCATTCCCACCAGCGTCTGTTTTGGCTTTCTCAAGTCGCTGCTGGAAGTAATGGCGGCCCACGACCCCCAGTACATGGCGATCGCCTTTGACCTCGCCACACCCACATTTCGCCACGAAGCAGACGAAACTTACAAAGCCGGTCGTGCGGAAACTCCCGAAGATTTTATTCCCGATATCAAAAACCTGCAAGAACTCCTCACCTATTTGAATTTACCTGCAATAACTGCTCCCGGCTTTGAGGCGGACGATGTTTTGGGAACTTTGGCAAACAAAGCCAGCGCGGCGGGTTATCAGGTCAAAATCCTCACGGGCGATCGAGATTTGTTTCAATTAGTAGAAACCGAAAAACAAATCAGCGTATTATATTTGAGTACCGATGAACTCAGGCGATCGGGCAAAGGCAAATCCCAAGAATACGGCCCGGAAGAAGTCAAAGCCAAACTCGGTATTTTGCCCGAACAAGTAATAGATTACAAAGCTTTGTGCGGCGACAAATCCGACAACATCCCCGGAGTTAAAGGCATCGGCGACAAAACCGCCCTGCAATTGCTGGAAGCTTACAATTCCCTCGATGGAATTTATGCAGCCATCGACGAGATTAAAGGAGCAACTAAGAAAAAGCTAGAAGAAGGCAAAGAAGCTGCTTATCATTCTCAACGCATGGCGACAATTGTCCAAGACGTGCCATTAGAAATCAACTTAGAAAATTGCAAGCTTATAGGTTTTGACGAATCAGCCTTGATTCCCATGCTGGAAAAGTTGGAATTTAAAACATTTTTAAGCAAAGTAAAGCAAATTCAAAAGCGTTTTGGTGGTGTAGAAAAACCATTGACAGACAGTGGAACAGGCATCTTGCCTGTTGCAAAGGGCGGGCAAGATGCCCACCCCACAATCAATTCAACAGACAGTGGAATAGGCATCTTGCCTGTTGCCGACAGTGGAACAGGCATCTTGCCTGTTGCCGACAGTGGAACAGGCATCTTGCCTGTTGCAAAGGGCGGGCAAGATGCCCACCCCACAATCCATTCAACAGACAGTGGAACAGGCATCTTGCCTGTTGCCGACGAAGATGAAGCATCAGCTTTCTTCACTTTCGCAGAAACCAAAGCCGCTCAGCAAGAGAAAAAACTGCCAATTAAACCCCGAATAATTCAAACAACAGAACAGTTAAACGAATTAGTCCAACTGCTGCAAACCTTCACCGACAAAGCCTCACCCGTGGCGTGGGATACCGAAACTACCGCCCTCGAACCGCGAGACGCCCAATTAGTGGGACTTGGCTGCTGTTGGGGAACCGGTGAAGAGGATCTCGCTTACATTCCCACGGGGCACAAAATCGGCACAAACTTGGACAAAGCCACAGTTTTAAATGCTTTGCGTCCGATTTTGGAAAGCGAGAATTATCCGAAAGCGCTGCAAAATGCTAAGTTCGATCGATCGATCCTGCGTTGTCAAGGAATTAAACTAGCAGGAGTCGTCTTCGACACCATGTTAGCCAGTTACGTACTCAATCCCGAAAAAAATCACAGTCTCAGCGAACTGTCAAGGCAATACTTAGGCATTGTTGCCAAAAGTTACAATGAATTAGTGCCGAAAAACAAAACAATTGCTGACATCAGTATTGTAAAAGTAGCCGACTACTGCGGTATGGATGTTTACACTACATTTCAGTTAGTAGGTAAACTTAGAGGAGAATTGGATAAAGCTGATGAATCTAGCTTTCCCGATAAGTCTTTGCACAAGTTGCTGCTGGAAGTAGAACAGCCCCTAGAACCCGTTTTAGCAGAAATGGAATACTGCGGAATTCGCATTGATTCAGCGTATCTGCAAGAACTATCGCAACAGCTAGAAAAGAGCTTAAAAGAAATAGAAGAAAAAACTTATCAAGCAGCCGGGAGAAAGTTTAATTTAGGTTCCCCGAAACAACTCAGCGAAATCTTGTTAGAAAAAATCCCCGATCAGTTTCAGAAAAAGTCTCGCAAAACAAAGACGGGATACTCTACAGACGCCGCCGTATTGGATAAATTGCAAGGAGACCACCCGATTGTAGACGATTTATTAGAACACCGAACATTATCCAAGTTGAAATCAACTTATGTCGATGCTTTGCCGCAGTTAGTGCGTGCGGATACCGGGCGGGTACATACAGATTTCAACCAAACTGCAACGGGTACGGGAAGGCTTTCTTCTTCCAATCCAAATTTACAAAATATTCCCATCCGCACCGAGTTTTCGCGGCAAATTCGCAAAGCTTTTTTACCGGAGTCAGGTTGGCTGATGGTGTCGGCTGACTATTCTCAAATTGAACTGCGAATTTTGGCTCATTTGAGTCAAGAACCTGTGTTAATAGAAGCTTACCAAAATAACCGAGATGTGCATACCGTAACAGCTCAACTGTTGTTTGAAAAAGAGGAAGTAACCCCGGACGAAAGACGGTTTGGCAAAACGATTAATTTTGGGGTAATTTACGGTATGGGGGCGATTAAGTTTGGGCGCTCGATGGGCAAAACTTCAGCAGACGGCAAAGAGTTTATTAAGCGATTTAACGAGCGTTACAGTAAGGTTTTTGAATTTTTGGAGAAAGTAAAAAAAGAGGCGATCGCCCTCGGATACGTTACCACAATACTCGGCCGCCGCCGCTATTTAAAATTCGAGAGCGAAAGCATCCTCGACTTAAAAGGCCGCAATCCCCAAGACATTCACTCCGATAGACTTAAATCTCTCAGCAGAGATGATGCCCAATCTTTGCGGGCCGCAGCCAACGCTCCGATTCAAGGCTCTAGTGCTGATATCATTAAACTTGCCATGATTGAAGTACACAAAATTTTGCAAAACTATCAGGCGCGGCTGCTGCTGCAAGTTCACGACGAATTAATATTTGAAGTACCTCCCGATGAATGGGAAGAATTGCAGCCGAAAATTAGAAGTGCGATGGAAAATGCTCTGCCACTTAGCGTACCCCTGATAGTTGACATCCACGCTGGGCAAAATTGGATGGAAACAAAATAGACAGCAGCAATCGCACTTTTGGGAGAAAAAACAAGATGATGACAGCAGAAACACAAACTTTGTGGCAGCAGTTAAACGATGTAAAAAAACGCGCCACCGATTTAAACTTGCGCTTTTCTCAAGCAGCTCAAAAACTGCAAGAAAGCGGCACTCCTTTATCCGAAAGCTTGGTTGAAGAATTAGCCGTCTACCGCCAAGATTTTGACAAGCTATGCGCTAAAACTCAGCAATTGGCAAGCCAGCAAGCCGAACCTGCGGAGATTCTTTCTCTACAAGATATCGAAAGATTGCTGCTAAAAGCAGAAGTAGCAAAAATTCCCGCTTGGCATCACTCCATTGACCTCGGTTGCGGAGTCATCACTCCGGGCGGCGGTAAAACCTCATCTCCCCAAACCGAAGAAAGAATTGGACTTCCCGAAAGTTTAGCAGGAATGACTGTTTTAGATGTCGGTGCTTGGGATGGATTTTACTCTTTTGCGGCAGAAAGGCGCGGGGCTCAGCGCGTTTTGGCTACAGATTCCTTTGTTTGGCAATCCCCCGATTTTGGCAAAGCAGGATTTGAACTCGCCCGCAGAGTGCTCAAGTCTCAAGTTGAAGATATGGAGATAGACGTGCTCGAACTTTCGCCCGAGAAAGTAGGGGTTTTTGATTTGGTTTTGTTCTTGGGAGTGCTTTACCATATGAGGCATCCCCTGCTGGCTATCGATCGAGTTTTCAGCGTCACCGGCAAGCAGTTAATATTAGAAACTCACGTCGATATGCTTGATTGTCAAAGACCGGCAGTGGCGTTTTATCCTGGCGGCGAACTGAATAATGACTCAACGAATTGGTTCGGGCCAAATCCTCTGGCGGTGAAAGGGATGCTGGAAAGTGCAGGATTTCGCGACATCAAAGCTGTTAATATTTCCCAAGCTAGCGGTACGTGCGCCCGGATGGTTTTTCACGCTTGGCGGTAGGGAAAGACTGAAAGTGCGATCGGTTAATTAAACTCACCACTTAAATGTAAACTAATAGACAGACAGAAATATGAGCAAAACTAAAATTGCCATTTTCCCAAAAATAAAAAGCTTAAGTGCAGCGCTCGTGCTATTGCTACTATTCGGGTGTCCACAAAACTTAGCGCCCAACAACTATCCTGTAAAGCGAGTTAGCGACGGCGACACCCTGGTCGCCAGCGATAGCGCTGGAAAAGATATCAAAGTGCGTTTTGCCTGCATAGATGCACCGGAAGTCGCCCACACCAATGCTGAGAAAAATAGCAAAGCATCAGCAAAGAAAAATCAATTTAAGTGGGGAAATCTAGCCCAGCAAAGAATGCAGCAGCTAGTCAAACAAGGGGGCGGTCGCGTTGTTTTGACCGTCACCGATACTGACCGTTACGGCCGCAAAGTTAGCGAAGTTCGCTTGCCAAACGGCACATTTGCCCAAGAAGTTTTGACGCGCGAAGGATTAGCAATGGTTTACCGGCCTTACTTGAAAAATTGTCCGAGTGCAAGTGTTCTGGAACAAGCCGAAGCCGAAGCTAAGAAAAATCGCCGCGGCGTTTGGGGTGATTCCAAGTTTGTGCCAGCTTGGCAATTTAGACAGAACGACAAATGAGCGAAATTTTGATATTCTGGTAATTGTTCTTTATCTAAGAATCCCCATGTTAGAAATCACTGTAAAAAACAACGCTATCTGTTTTGGTAAACACTTCTCCCTGAATTTTCAACGCACTTTGCGGATACCCGACGACGGTAAAACCTATCCCTTACCGCCGGGATTAGGCGAGTTTCCAGTCTGCAAAGTTGATGACTACATTTCTAGAGTACCTGAAACTTGGAAAGAACACGGGGGCGTGTTTATTCCCATGTATCAACGGGAAGCTTTGTGGATTTATTTTAGAGGCGTTAATTGGCGACCCAATGCTGTTAAAATTTCAGTTGGTAAAATCAATGCCGTTTCGGGCAAACCTTGGCAGCAACAACTGCAAGCTAATGACCAAGATTATGTCATGTGTCCCGATCAACCTTGGTTAGATGGTATCAATTCTGGTGAAGGTTACATCCGCCAATTTGTTGCCATGCCTCTCGGTATGGGTTATACTGTCGAAGGACAAGTAACTGGTAAAGAAGAATTTGGCGGCATTCAAATCATTGTATTCGATCCGAAACCAGGGTTATTTCCCGAAGAACCGCCGCCCTCACAATTACTGAGAGGTAGAGGTTTTAGTAATCGTAGGTCACTTACCTCTGCCGCATTTAGCGGGGAAATGGGATTAGCAGCAGGTGGTAAAATGAAACAAGAAATTTATCCCGATAGTTACGGTATCAACACCTGGGACGAGACAAATTTCGGCAGAGTATACGTCCACATTGTTAATAGCATGATGTATCGGGAAATCACTGGTAAAGAACCGCCAAACACGCCCGTTACTGCCCAAACTTACAGTGAATACAATCTTCCTTGGTTCGACCTTTACGACGAAGAAAAAGGATCTGTCGCACCCTCAACTATCCTTTCTCAAGTCAAGTCTGTCAAAGAGATGGACAAAAATCAGGGATTTGCACCGCAGCAAGACGATACATCTGTTGACGTTCCTCAAGCACAAATTAAAAAGCTTAAAGTCGATCCCGATGGAGTCAGAGATGGCAATTGGTAGTCTACTAGCAGAATCTCGATTGTATATAGGGACAATTCATCAATTGCCTTTGTAAATAGACAGTGCTGCATCAGGCCTGCTAAATTAGACACTACCTGTCGCAGTAAGGCGCGCCGAGACGTACCCTACCGATAGATTCTTTGTGCAAGTCCAATCAATTAGCAAAAAATTAACATTAAGGGACATCAATGAATTTCAAACATCTGGTTATTTCCGGCCTTGCCCTGATCCTCGGTACTGCAATCGTAGGAAATGCTATTGCTCAAGAACTGACCCCAGACCAAAAAACGGTTGTTTGTCGCTTGAAAACAGAAGTTGACCAGCGCAAAGGCAACGGTCAAAAATTAGTATTTGTGCCGTTGCTGGGTCAAGTTCGCAAGCAAGTTTCCTCTCCTTTTAGAGCCACCCTGCATCCTGATGTTGAGTATGTTTTTGTTGCCACTTGCGACGGAAATTGCCAGGATTTAAACTTATCTCTCAAGGATGCCAGCGGCCAGGAAATAGCTGCGAGTCAAAAGACAGGCGAACTGGCGTCAATCTCTTTTACTCCCCCATCCCAAGGCGAATATCAAATCACTGCCAAACCGGGCCAATGCACGAAGGCAGAGGGTTGCAGTTTCGGCATGGGAATCTTCGTTCCAGCAAGTGCTAGCGTACCTAATGCTTCACAAATTCCTGCTGAGATAGCACAATTTCGACTTTGCCAGTAGAGGAACAGCGATAGAGTTGTGGGTTGCCAGTAGAGTAGAGTTTTGAATCAGAAATCTAACTCATAACTTGCAACTCATAACTCGCCCCTGATAATATCGCAACCACGCCCGACGCTGAGGACCTTCTTATTGACTGAAATCCTCCCTTTGACTGTTTCTTCCTTCTTGCTTCTGCTATAATTTGTTAAGCATAACTCGTCCAAACTGTCAAGCCGATCGAGCTGTGGAACCCTGCAAAGACCCCATAACAGCCGAAACCTGGCCGGAGGACAGAACTTTATCAGAGCAATGGGTTTAAAACCCCATCCTTTTAGGACGGCTTTAATTTCTTAAATCCCTTCCTAAAAATCAGGGAATTCCTAGTGTCTGTGGTATACTAGGATAGTCAAGGTTAAACTCCTTCGCCCGAAGTGAAACAGGGACTCAGACACACTTTTAGGCGTTAATCGGGGGACAAAGAGCGGCGAAAACTCTTAAAACAGCTAGAGGCTTAATACAGTCTCACAACCAGAAAAACAAACAATTGACTGTTGTTAGGTAGGGTAGGGCATACCCAAACTCTAGGTCAATATCCTAGTACGCTTTTGGAGATAGACCCTCTGGGGTGGCTGCGAATCATACTCGTTAATTGGTAGGATTTCTACGGTTAAAAGGTTTGAGTATTGCCGTAAGGACGCAACACTTAAAGGTCAGTCGCTGAATTAAGAATCCCCATCCTTTAGGTTGGGGAGTGTCAATTACCCTCAGGCAGGTATCAATTAGAATATAGATGCTGCCTCTCAAAGGTGACGAGTACATTGCCCATGTCTTTAACCTTAGTCTTGAAAAATAAACTGCAGAACTGTCCTCAAATAGGGTTGAAAAGTCTGTTGGGTCCCTTGGGTATCAGGCAGAAAATCGGCTGCGGATACGCCTTGGTCATTGGTATTGCCGTTTTGGGTGCTGTGGGGGGACGGGGAGTAGAATCCTATCACAAACAGCAAGTTAGAGAAAAACTAGCGATCGACCGAGATAAAGCGGAAATCCTGACAAACCTCAATAACACGGTGCAGGAAGTCAGAATTCAACAGCAAGAGCTGGCGAGTCTGATGGCTAAACCGCAAATTTTTGATCGCCAACGCTCGGAATTCCTGACTCGCGTTGCTCAGATGAGCGGCATCCTTGAACAACTGCAAACCTTTCCACCGACGAAGAATCCCGAGATTGCCAAAGACTACCAACTGCTTCAACAGTTCGCTGAAGCCAACGGCAAAACCGTAGAATCATACTTTCAACAAGTACAAAAATTGTTGGCGCCTGCGAAATTATCTGCTTTGAATCCGAAGCAGAAGGAGGCTTTGGGGCGGAACTTGAACAATTTTGTGGCTGGCGAAACTGCTGTGAAACTCAAACTGTTTTCCCAGGATTCAGCCAAACTGGCCGACAACTTTCGCGATAAAGCAGATGAGGCATTTAGAACCTTCGAGGAAGCAGAAAAACTTGGAACTCTGATTCTGGTTTGCTCTCTAGCAGTATCCGCCGGTATCGCAGCCTTACTTGCAAGATACACCAGCGGGGCGATCGCCGACCCCCTCGATGCTACTACTCTCATCGCTCAGCGAGTTACCGAAGAATCAAACTTTGATTTGCAAATACCCGTCACTACTTCCGACGAAGTGGGAATGCTAGCAATTTCTCTCAACCAACTCATTCAGCGGGTAGCAGAATATACAGAAGATTTGCACGAAGCAAAAGTAGCAGCCGAAGCTGCCAACCGCTCCAAAAGTGCATTTCTCGCCAACATGAGCCACGAACTCCGCACCCCCCTCAATGCCATCATCAACTACAGCGAAATGCTGCAAGAAGATGCTCTAGATTCCGGTCCCGAAGATTTTCTCCCCGACTTAGAAAAAATTCAGACCGCAGGCAAACACCTTCTGGACATGATTAGCGACATCCTCGACATTTCCAAAATAGAAGCCGGTCATGTCACCCTTTATTTAGAAAACTTCGACGTGGCGACGATGATTGAAGAAGTGATGACTACGGCTCAACCGCTGGTAGAGAAAAAAGGCAATGCTTTAGCACTGAAAACCACAGGCGAACTCGGCACAATGTACGCCGACCAACCGAAAGTGCGGCAAATTCTCCTCAATTTGCTCAGCAATGCTGCCAAATTTACCGAAAAAGGCGTCATTACTATCGGCGTCGAAAGAATTATAATTGAAAAATCAAGATCGGGGAAACAGAATAAAAATAATGATTTTTACTCTGGATCAAACTACAGTTCTCCAGTTTTAATGTTTCGAGTGAGCGACACCGGCATTGGGATGACGGACGAGCAATTAGAGCACATATTTAAACCTTTTATTCAAGCTGATGCCTCGACTACCCGCAAGTATGGAGGTACGGGTTTGGGACTGACAATTAGCCAGCGTTTGTGTCAAATTCTCGGCGGCGAAATTAGTGTCGAAAGCGAGAACGGTAAAGGTTCAACTTTTATTGTCAGTCTCCCGGAACGTGTGGTGATGCAGGCATGACGGATATCAGAGTGAAATTCGAGCGCGCGATCGGGCGATCGTAAATCGGTAAAATAGAAAGTGGAAAATGGAAAATGACTAACGGTCGTTCCGAACTTAATCCGGAAGACAACACCTCTAGGCACGCCGTAACTGAGCGCTGGCGGTGTAGGAAGATGCAGGAGAAGTACGGCTGGAAGTTGCTAGGAATAGAAAGAACCGGAGACGACACCCTCAAGTACAATTGCGTATTTGAAGGCGAAACTCAGTTTCCCGACTATATGGACGACAAGGAGGAATAAGCAATGGGCAAGTATATTGTTTTTAGAGCTGATTTGACTGAAGAAGAAGGTGCAGAAAACAGACTGCTAGCGCATACGGGAATGCTCACTGACATTCTTGCCGAACACTTCGACTCTTCTAACCGACCAATTCCTCAACCGGGGTATAGATTTCCAGAATTTCACCGGATAGAAAAGTTTGCCGATCCAAAATTTCCCGCTGCGAACACCCACAGCCGAGTAGGAGACTGGGAAGTCGTCAGAGTTCAGACTTACTCGGAAGATTTACCTAGCAGCGAGTTTGAGAAAATTGTCGTGTGCTATTGCAGGTTCGCACCTGTAAATACTCCCCTCGAACCGATGCCACAGATTCAAGTGGCCCCCATGTTACAGGAAACACAGGTTTAGGAGGCATTTTTTCAAGGTCGATCGCCAACAATTCTATTTTATGAAGTTCTATCCAATTATTTAGACAATGACGATTTGGTGCGATCGGCGCCACTGCGCCATGTTGGATTGAGCGATACGCCTGCTTGGTACTCAGCGCGCCAACTTTGGTCCAGTGGCGCGCCTATAAACCAGTTTCTACTTTGCAAGTTGTTTAGCTCCAATTTACCCCTCCACTGATTTAGTACGCTGTAAGCAAAATGAAAATGACCTCGACTTGAGAAAATGCAAGTTTTCCCTCTTGATATAATCCAACTTTCTGAATCAATAATTAGAGCATCTTGGGATGGGTTAATACGCTGAATATTTACAGTCATCTACCTATTGCCATGATATTAATCATGATGTAGTGGTTAGTTTGGCAATCCACGAATCAGCCCTGTTTCTGGCCTCGTCGTGCGTAAGTCCTGGTATTGTAAAGTTGTGCTACAGTTCCTTACAGTTGCTACTAAGCATCGTCTTACTACCAAGAAGCATCAGTTAGCATTCTGTCGTGGAGAATCACAAAAGATAGTGTATCTAACAACATCAAATACTTCATAGAGAGCGCTTCGCTTTCAAAACCAGTAAAAACTCCATGTACAACGCCGTGGCGATTAATTGAAGATGTTGAATCGGAAATTGTCGAAGTATTTTTCCAGAAAGAACCATCTTCAAGATAATCAAATATCGAATCAAGGATGTCCCTAGAAAAACAAACTACTTTTCTTGAAAGGACAATACTCCTAAGCTTTTTCACACAATCTATGTATCCATTTGGTGGATTATTACCACAAAGACGTAAGTAGTCTTTCACAATACCCTCAAATTGGGGGACTAAAACGTATATACAACAAATGTAATCCTTTTCAAGGTGAGCGTTAATAGCTCTTTCTATATACTGAAGTCTGTGTTTAAAAAAGTTAGTTTTTTGCCAAAAAGCGATTCTTTCCTCCCAAAAATCATCACTGTAGGCTTGATTAACAACTTCCAAGAAAGAACGCTCGTCTATGGTTTGGTGTTCGTGGAGGTATAGCGCAGCGTGTCTACAGTAGGTTGGTGCCGGAGCCCAGTTACTGCTTATTAAAGTCTGAAGCTACTCCTTTGGCTTGACTACATCTATAAATTCCTGGTTTTCTGCATACTTCAAAATGGGATAATTGAGAGTTGCTTTCTTTAGTTCTTCAATTTCTTCCTGCGACAGACCTAGCTGATTTGCTCTACAGTCAAATAATATCAAATAATCTAACAAAAATGTTTGGCACAAAAAGTATGCGGCGGGTTGCTCATCATATATGGGTGGAACAATAAAACACTCTTCGGGATGAATTTTATCGAGAGTGACTGGTTCGCCTGCTTGCACAGCCTGTTTAACTCTGACTTCTAAGATTAAATTTATTTCGTTGTTTATCTGAACAATAGGCTGAATACTGCCATCTGGTAATTGCCTTTGTATAGCTCTAAACGCTCTGAGTTCAAGTGGTAGTTCTTCCACCTTCACTGACCCGTTGTCAACTCTGCCCTCAACTTCAGGTACAACAAAGAGCCTAAGAATATCAGAGATTGATCTGTAGAAGAGCAAATTGTTGTCCATTTTAGGTTAGGTTGCCCAGGCGAATTTTGGGATTAGAGTTGTGACATCTCTCCGTCCGTCAGGACGAAGCTTCTAAGAATCACTTCCTAGATTTCTTGGTTTTTCCCTTGCGGGGTTTCGACACTTGCCTAGACTGAGTTTCCCCAATCCCCGGTAGACCGTCTGCACAAGCACTTTCGATTCCGACGTGTCCCGCCGTACTAATGAGAGCTATCCCTCTATTTCTGATTACTTGACCACTAGCCACGTCTCGATTAGTTCTGTATCCACAACTCGAACAATTATGTACTCTAACGCTCAAATCTTTTTTAACTTCTGCACCACAGTCAGGACACTCCTGAGAAGTCCCTCTTGCACTAACTTCAGCGAAGAATTTACCCCGCTTCCAACACACATACTTGGTAATAGTTCGGAACTGTCCGAATCCAGCATCAAGCATCTGTTTGCCCAGCATCCCAATGGCTTGAGTTCGGTAATCCAAGTCTTCCATGAAGACCATATCACCAGCGTCACAAAGGACATGAGCTTGCTTGAAATGGAAATCTTTGCGGGTATTGTCAATCCTGTGGTGTACTCTTGCAACAAGGAGGCGCTGTTTCTCGTAATTTTTAGACCGCTTCTTTTTTCTAGAAAGTCTGCGTTGCAGCAATTTCAGCTTGCTTTGCATAACTTTAAAAAACTTGGGCGGTTTTACAAAAATTCCATCACTGGTTGCCAAAAACTTTTCAAGCCCAACATCTACCCCAATGGGGTGACCATGTGGCATGGGGTTGGGAACGTTAACGTCACATTGGATATTGATAGAGGCGTACCATCTATCAGCTTTGTTGATGACGCGTACCTGCTTAACTACAAAGCCACTTGGGATTGGGCGATGCAGGTTAATTGGAATCAACCCAAGCTTGGGCAAGGTAATATGATTCCCAGCCACAGGGCTCTGTTTAAACTGGGGAAACAACAAAGATTTGAATTGCCCAAACTTCTTGAATCGTGGGAACCCATGCCCAATTTTTTGAAATCCTTCCCATGCGGGCGTGCAGTTGCTTGACTGCCTGCTGCAACACTTGACTCGGTACTTCACCCAATCGGGGAAATACCTTTTTGGCATTCGGCAGAGCATTAAGCTGTTTTACCTCGCTAGGAAAACTCAAATCAGGAGGCATGATGTACTCATGACTGATAGAGCATCTGTCAACCATGCACTTCCGACTATTACACCAGTCCTTAATTTCTCGCAGCCCGTAGTTATAGGCAACGCGACAAATATCCATCCACTCTTTTAGCGCTTGCTGTTGAGTGAGATTTGGGTAGATTCGATAGCTGTAATTCATGGTTAACATTCCACTATTTTAACATATTTAGTGGGATATCTAACTCTAGTAAATATAAAGCCGTCCTGCAAGGACGGGGTTTTAGACCCAATTTTTCGATAAAATAAGAATTCTCTACATACTACATTGTAGCACGCAGCAGAGGGAATCGTTTATCCTTGCCCGAAAGCCGTATAACAAGTCGCTGTTTTTGAGGATAATCCGTACCGACGACATATTTACAGGCAAAACAGCCGTTGTCTTTTCGCTAGTCGTATTAGTAATCAGGACGGAAATACCTATCTACAGATAGGGGAACACCGATCCGCCCCCCCTCTGCAACTCCCTACAATGACAATTGTACGAGCAATCAAGCAATTGCCTCTACAGCAGTCATCATTTTTAATGCAGGGAATTAAAATTTATGCAACCAAATAATCCAAACCAATTTACCGAAAAAGCCTGGGAAGCCCTCGCCCGCACTCCCGAACTCGTTAAAGCAGCTCAGCAGCAGCAGCTAGAAAGCGAACACTTGATGAAAGCTTTGCTGGAACAAGAATCGGGACTCGCTAGCAGCTTGTTTAACAAAGCTGGAGTTTCTGTAGCAAAATTGCGCGATCGCACTGATGAGTTTATCAGCCGCCAGCCGAAAATCTCTGGAAGCGGTGGCAACGTTTATCTAGGTCGTTCTCTCGACACTTTGCTCGATCGCGCCGAAACTTATCGCAAAGAGTACGGCGATGAATTTATTTCGATCGAGCATTTGATACTAGGTTACGTTAAGGACGATCGCTTCGGTAAAAATCTACTACAAGAATTTAAACTATCTGAAGCCAAGCTCAAAGATATCATTACCCAAGTCCGGGGGAACAACAAAGTGACCGATCAAAATCCAGAAGGGAAATACGAAGCGCTGGAAAAATACGGCCGAGATTTGACAGAAGCCGCGCGTCAAGGCAAACTCGATCCGGTAATCGGACGGGATGACGAAATCCGCCGCACGATTCAAATTTTGAGCCGTCGCACCAAAAATAACCCGGTATTGATTGGGGAACCGGGAGTCGGAAAAACTGCGATCGCCGAAGGACTCGCCCAGCGAATTATCACCGGAGATGTCCCCCAATCTCTCAAAGACCGACAATTAATTAGCTTAGATATGGGCGCTTTAATTGCCGGGGCAAAATTCCGGGGAGAATTTGAAGAACGCTTGAAAGCGGTACTCAAAGAAGTTACTGACAGCAACGGCAAAGTCATCTTATTTATCGATGAAATTCACACCGTTGTCGGTGCTGGCGCAACTCAAGGCTCGATGGATGCCGGCAACTTACTTAAACCCATGTTAGCGAGGGGAGAATTGCGCTGTATCGGCGCTACAACTCTCGACGAATACCGCAAGTACCTCGAAAAAGATGCGGCACTAGAACGCCGCTTCCAGCAAGTTTATGTTGACCAACCGACCGTTGAAGATACTGTCTCGATTTTGCGGGGCTTGAAAGAACGGTACGAAGTTCACCACGGGGTGAAAATTTCTGACAGCGCCCTAGTGGCGGCGGCTACTTTGTCTACTCGATATATTAGCGATCGCTTCCTTCCAGACAAAGCCATTGACTTAGTGGACGAAGCAGCCGCTAAACTCAAAATGGAAATTACCTCTAAGCCGGAAGAACTAGACGAAATCGACCGCAGGATTTTGCAGCTAGAAATGGAAAGACTGTCGCTGCAAAAAGAAAGTAACTCTGCTTCGATCGAACGCTTGGAAAGACTGGAAAAAGACTTAGCCAACCTCAAGGAACAGCAAAATGATTTGAATGCCCAGTGGCAATCGGAAAAAGGTGTCATTGGCAGCATTCAAAAGATTAAAGAACAGATTGATAAGGTGAATATTGAAATTCAGCAAGCTGAATTAAAATATGACCTGAACCGCGCTGCTGAGTTGAAATATAGCAAGTTAACCGAATTGCAAAAACAACTGCAAGAAGCTGAATCTCAACTGTCAGCAACTCAAACCACAGGTAAAAGTTTGCTGCGGGAAGAAGTTACAGAAGGTGACATTGCCGAGATTATTTCCAAGTGGACGGGAATTCCGATCAGCAAGTTAGTTGAATCGGAAATGCAGAAACTTCTGCACTTGGAAGATGAATTGCACAAGCGGGTAATCGGACAGGATGAAGCGGTGACGGCTGTTGCAGATGCAATTCAGCGATCGCGCGCAGGTTTAGCCGATCCCAATCGTCCGGTTGCGAGTTTTATCTTCCTCGGTCCCACGGGTGTTGGCAAAACCGAATTAGCTAAAGCTTTAGCATCTTATCTGTTCGACACGGAAGAAGCGATCGTGCGAATTGATATGTCGGAATACATGGAAAAACACGCGGTTTCGCGGTTGATTGGTGCGCCTCCGGGATACGTCGGCTACGATGAAGGCGGACAATTAACTGAGGCTGTGCGGCGCCGTCCTTACTCGGTGATTCTATTCGATGAAATTGAGAAAGCGCACCCGGATGTATTTAACATCATGCTGCAAATTCTGGATGACGGCCGCGTTACCGATGCTCAAGGTCACACGGTAGACTTTAAGAATTCTGTGATTATTATGACCTCGAATGTCGGCTCTCAATACATCTTAGATGTGGCGGGAGATAACGAACAAATGCGGAGTCGGGTGATGGAAGCGATGCGGGGAACTTTCCGCCCGGAATTCCTGAACCGGATTGATGAGATGATTATCTTCCACGGTTTGAGTAAGACTGAACTCCGGCAAATCGTGCAGTTGCAAGTCAAGCGCTTGGAAAAACGGTTGGCTGAACGTAAGATGTCTCTGAAGCTGTCGGAATCTGCGATCGACTTTTTAGCAGAAATTGGTTACGATCCGGTTTACGGTGCGCGGCCTTTGAAGCGGGGAATTCAGCGGGAGTTGGAAACGCAAATGGCGAAGGGTATTTTGCGGGGAGATTTTGCTGATGGCGATACGATTTTTGTGGATATCGAGAATGAAAGGTTGGCGTTTAAGCGGCTGCCTGCTCAGTTGGTGACTGCTAAATAATTGGGGTAGGGTGGGCGGAGGTCCACCCTTATTTTTTTGAGGGGTGAGCTTTTTTTAACCGCAGATGTGGGCGGATGGACGCGGATGGACGCGGATGGGATTGGGGATGATGGCTTAAGGGCGATCGCTTTCTGATTTATCTTTTTTCTGTTCTTGGCGTTCTCGAACAGATTTCGTCAGCAGGTACGTTGCCAAACTGCTAACGGATCTGCTGTCTTCTTCTGCCCATTCTTCGAGAGCTTTTTGAATCTCCTCTGGCAGGTATGCGGTAACTCGTCCCCGTGAAGCCATTGGTTGCACTGCAAAACATCTCAACACAGTCCATCTTACGCTGTGGCCATCGCTTAAGGGCGATCGCTTTCTGATTCGTCCTTTTTCTGCTCTTGGCGATCTCTGACTGCTTTAGCTGCCACATGGGATAGCAGGTTTGCAAGGGTTCTATCTTCCTCTTCGGCCCATTCGGAAAGGGCTTGATGAACGTCTTCTGGCAGTGTAACTGTGACTCGCATACGTGAAGGCATTGGCTGGCATGGTTTTACTTCAATTGTCTTCAATTTTACACTCTCACGTCATTCTATAAACTTTTATGTCATTTTATGTTAAAAACATTTATTTATGCTATTAGTGTAAATAGGGTTCAGACCCTAAAAAGTCAGAAGCCAGCCCCTTACTGTCCAAGGTTCCGGGCTGGCTCTGGCTCCAAAAATATCAATGGAGACGAGTTCTATGTTGACATACAAAGACCGCTTGTGTTGTTGGGCGATCGCCCGTTTGTTACCCTCTGGGCAATGGATAATTGTTGCCCGCTGCCGCACCCGTTCCGATGCCGACGGCCATTTCAAGTTTTTGCGACAAACAATACCTCACGTTAAGTTTGAGGTTGTGTTCGATTTAAGTGGAGACAGTCACCGTTTATCCGCGTTGGCAGATCGTCCTTCCAATCCCGTCACCAGCGCGTTATAAGTGGTAATTTTTGAGGCGGTTTCAGTTAACTAAACATTGGCGATCGCACTTTTTTTGATAAGTGCGATCGTCCTTCCTTTCTTGAGTCCCCCTCTGCTGGGATCATAGGTTCTGTAGAAGCGATTTTACAGGCCGAGTTATCTATTGGGCTGTCTCTACTAACTTACTTCCGCACCATCACAGAGCGAATTACAGCATTCGGCTGATACTTATTAGTCTCATGAACAATGCCTTGACTAGCCCCGTAAACCCCCGCATATTGCCTCCCTTCAGCCTTGGGAGCAAAGCGAATTTTTTTATTAGGTTGGTTGGCAAAGACAAGTACTTCTTGCGATTCATAGTCCGTGTTATAACCTAAAGTAGCCTTGCCGTAAATTGCCTCTGCTTGTTTTAAGGTCATTCCCGGCCCGACACCCTCAACTGTTTTATAATTGGGATTGTCAGTCATTAAATCTTCAATGACATCCGCATCTTTCAGCTTTGTACGAAAAGGATAAATAATCCAATATTGCACTTTTCCCGACTGGCTGACAGCCACAGCATCAAGGCCATCAAAATAACTAGATTCCTTAAACTGCGCCGTGGAACCCAGAGCCTTTTTCAATTCTCCGAAAGTCATCCCCAGCTTCGCCTCGCCAATTCCGCGCTCGGAAATTGTTAAACTTGCAGAAGGTGTTTTTTGAGCAACCTTTACCGCTTCTGGCAGCGCATTTGTAGCCACAGGCGCCACAGCGGCACCGGGAGTCGAAATTAAGGTGAGGTGACTGCCGATCGCCAGCAAAGCAGCTATCATTGATCCAGACAAAACTTTAACATTCAACATGACTAATTCTCCTAGATTTCAAATGCGACTATCTACCCGCATCTTTTGGACTATCCTGGGCCTCACCCTGCTAGTTTGGATTCTCAGAGGTGTTGGCCTCTTGACATTCATTCCCGGTGCTGTTATTTGGATACTGGTTTTGCTTTCTTTTGTTGCGGGTATCCTCAGCACTTTACTCCGTCGGTAAGCCAGCATCCTGCCAATAAAAATTCACAATTCAATATTAACATATTATTTTAATTTTGATTGTTTGATTGCCTTTCCCACGGTCACATTTAACTGAGCGCCGATCAGCATTACCAAAGAAGAAAGATCGAGCCACAGCAGCAACACAATAAAAGTTCCGATCGTGCCGTAAGCCCAACTAAAATTGCCCACATGCAAAACATAAAACCGAAATAAAGCTGAAAACACCGCCCACAAAATAGCTGCAAAAACAGCTCCCGACAAAATAGGAATATCTGCTTGGCGGCGGCTCGGTCCGTAGCGGTAAACAAAGGCAAAGGCAAGTGATACAATTCCTAAAGAAATCGGCCACCGCCACAGCCACCAAACACCTAACAGTTGCGACTCCAAAGGGCAATTGTCGGCGAGCAGCAAGCAATTTTGGAGATCTTTTAAATCGCAATTGGCGACGGACTCCAGCAGGCAACTCTGACGTGCAATAGCTTGTACAATTAAGTCGCTGACAAATACTACTCCTGAGGCCAGAATCAATAGTATAATTGTGCCGATACTCAGCGCCAGAGAAATAAGTTTGGCTTTCCAAAATGGTCGAGTTCGATCGCTCGGGATTTGATGGATGCGATCGAGTGCAGTCATCGCCCCGCTCATTACTCCAGAAAATGCCCAAAGCGACACCAAAAAACTCACCGAAAACAGCCCTTTATTGCGTGTTAACAGAATTTCTTTGATTAAGCCGCGAATCAAATTCCGAACGTTATCGGGTATTACCTCCCCCAAAAGACCGGCGATTTGATAAAGTGTTGACTGCAAAGGTTCAAACAGAGCGATCGCAGATAAGATAGCCAACAGCCCCGGAAACAGCGCCAGCATACAATGGTAGGCCATTTCTGCTGACAGCCCCGGCAAGCGCTGCTCTCCCGCCTTCGCGCCGACTTCCTTGAGCGTGCCCCAAGTCAAACACCGACAAAAAAGCCAAAAACCACCAAATTTTCTTTTGAGAGCTCGAAGCAGTCTCAAAAGCGCCTTAAACAAAGCTAAAATCAGGTAGCGCAACCAGTAAAAAATGTTCATAGCGCACAGGAGACGGGGAAGGGGAAAATGGAAAATGGATGCAGGACGATCGCGCAACTGGAAATAAGGAGCGTTAATTAATTAAGCCATTACCAATGCGCCATGGTTAATCTAAAATCTAAAATCTAAAATCTAAAATCTAAAATCAATATGGCTCAGGATGTCAGACAGTGGTTAGATGAAATCAAGCGGCTGCAACAGCAGTTAACAGAAGTTTCGCGCGATCGAGATGAGGCCGGTGAAAGTGCTGCTCAGTGGCGCCAACTCTACAATACCGAAGCCGAGCAGCGGCGGAATGATGCCAAATTAACTCAGCAAAGCATCGCTTCTCTGCAACGGCAGATAGAGCAATTACAAGGTTTTTCCCCCATTGTGCCCGAAGAGGATGATGCTGGAGTTGCTCGCCAGGAGGAGGTTGCACAATTGCAAACAGTAGGCGAACTTAAAGCTAAGTTAGCAGAAGTTCTCCAAGAGCGCGATCGGGCGATCGAACAAGTTAAAGAACTCTCTCAAGCCCTCAAACAAGAACAAGCCCGTCACGCCGAGACTAGCAAAAATTTAACTAGCGCTCTCGGAGATGCCGTTGATTTACTCACGAAAGCACAAACTTCTTCCCCTGCAAAGACAGAGACAGTATATTCTTTAGAGATATTACCTACTCGCACGGAAAATCCGGGAGAAACGGCTCTGGAAATCCGCCAAGCTTCCGCCCAAACCGGCAGAACTTCCGCCCAGCTTCCACATTCCAAAAATCAGTTACTCGATCTACCGCCGTTGGGGAATTAGGAATTAAAAATTCAGGAATTGTCGGCATGGCGATTACCATCGGCAGGTGGGATTTAGTCACCGATGCGTTGTTTTTCCTTTTCCTGCAATTAGGCGACATTAATTCATCCGCTTCTTTTGCGAACCAAATCAGACACTTCATCGCGGTGAGTGACGCGCACAACATCTTGTTCTATAATCGGGCCAGCATCTAAATCTGCTGTAACATAGTGGGCTGTTGCACCGATAATTTTTACCTCTCTTTCATAAGTTATTTCGTCGTAGGAATTTGCACCTACAAACGCAATACGGTTCAGTTAAGCCCGATCCCCCCTAGCCCCCCTTCTTAAGGGGGGGACAAGAACTTGCTCAAAGTCCCCCTTCTTAAGGGGGATTTAGGGGGATCTCCGAGGAATAAACAGTTTTAACTGAACCGTATTGCCTACAAACGCGGGTAAAAATGAAGGGTGAATATTAATCAGATTGGGAAATTTTATGATAAAGTATTGACTCAAAATTTGCAGATATTTAGCCAAAAATACTAAATCAATCTTATATTTTTCAATAATTTCTAACTGTTGTGCTTCTTGAATAGTTTTATTGTCTTTAGTAATGGGAATATACTCAAAGTCGATACCGTATTGTGCGGCAATGGGCTTTAAATTTTCATGGTTGCTGATTATCAGGGGGATTTCACCCCTAATTTCTTGCGCTCGCTGTCGCCAAATCTAGTCTAACAAACAATGATATTGACGGCTTACAAAAATCGCGAGTCGCCGAATTTTATGGGAGAAATGCAATTGCCAATTGGCTTATAACTTCTTGACAATTTCACTAAAAGCAGGTGTTATTTGTTCGGTGGTTAAGTCAAAACCGTCTCATTGCCATTCTAGCCTACTCAGAAATAATCCAGTGGTAAAATCTGTATGGTGATCCGCGTGGATGATGCCGTTGTGGGAGGCGATAAAGTTAGCAAGTCAGGCGACGAGTCCTTTGCGATCGGGGCAGGCAATTAACAGGGTTGCAGTAGGGCCAGTCATGGTATAAATGCAAAAGGGTTGGGTTTTATTTTAGGCGATCGCATCGGGATTATGGTGAAATCGCGATCGTCAATTATTTTACAGTTTTGGTTTCTTCAATTAGAAACTTGATAAATGGTTTTACTCCGATCGCACGGATCGAAACATCGACCGCGACTAAACCAATTGTAGCAGCGATCGTTACTCCAAGTATCCAAGTTTTTACGCCTCCAGGGGTTCCCTTGATTAAAGTACAAATTATCTGAAAGGGTTTAAGAATGCCCTCGAATTCTTCGAGGGTTTTTTGGAATTTAGCAATATCCTGATTATAGGCTTCAAAGTTCCTTTGGTCTTGCTCTTGTTTGACCTCTAGGCGAATGAGTCTTTCTTTTAAGTCCTCCAAGCCTTCCAATTCTTCTATGAGCTTTTTATTTTTGTTAAACATGGTGGTTTCCTCTAAAACTTACAACGATAATAACGAGCGCTTAACTGAATCTGCAAGTTTTGATAACGGATTATGTAGATATAGCAGGAGGCAGGAGACAAATGTTAGCGTCGCAAGGGTTTCAGCAATCGATAGTGTCCTAATCGCCCTGGCGCTTGCTATAAAAATAGATGTCAAAACTAAAGACAGTATCAATAAATTTAAAGACAATAGAGAAGAAAGTAGAAATTAGTAGAAAATGCTATAATTAAGTTGTTAGGTACTTGCCAAGCTTCCGAAGCATTGATAGACTGATGTTATCGTCTATCAATGGTAAAGACAATGAAATTACCCAGGTATGAAGACCATGAAAAAGACTTCATTGAAGCAATGGCAACGAAATTTTGCTTTACTGGCAAAACTCGGATAGTATTTTTGCAGCGGTTCTGCGAAAAAAATGCAGAATTGAATGATAAGACTTTAGCTGATGAATGGCAAGGTGAATTACTAGAGGGAACTAAAAAGGAAGAGAAAGATCCAGCGGCTACTAAAAAAAGTGTAGATGCGGCGGCTACTATTTTGCGCGATCGTTTACAGGTAATTTGCGACAAGCTGAAAGATGAAGGGTGCGACTTTGGGGAAACTGAAAGAGGCCGCTGGAAAATAGGTAAAGCATGGTTACAAAAAGTTAAGTTTCCTGAATGGGCAAAAGAACAAGGGTTAATTAAACCGCGCACAATCGAAGAATGTTGGGACGAATTAAAAACAAAAGCTACAAATTCCCAGTCCAAGACTGATCAAGAAATACAATCAAAGTTAGTTGTGGAAAGATGGAAACCGCAATTAGAAGATATGGGCGCAATACCCAATATTCACCGTCAAAAAGTCCCGATGAATAGCGATTTAAATTATCGGGTGATTTCTCCTCAAGTCGGATATTTAATCTTATTTGAACGAGAACCTAACGGCACGATTATGTGTTTATGTCCTTCGGAATATGCCCCCTCATCCTACCATGCAGGGAAAGAGACGGTGTTACCTCATCCTGACTCGGAGTATGAATCTTTTGGCTCGGATGAGCTAGGATGGGAACAACTGCTTGCTGTGGTTACTCCTGAATTACCGCCTTTTGCGTGGTTGGAAGATAGTCGCCAGGAAGCCTTAGAAGTCAATCAAGAGCATTTAGCAGAAATCTTGGACTATGTGAATGGTCAAACGAACGCTGAGGTGTTATATACGCAATATTTGGTTGTTGCCTCTCAGGGGTAATACAGATATCGGCTTTTGCACAATAGACTGGGTTTCTTTGCCGATAATTCTGCAAAAAGCTGGTTTTTTGGGCAAGACTTCGCAAAGAAACCGGGTTTCTATGAAAAATCGAAGATTCTCAACTAGATATTTACGAAGAAACCCGGTTTCTCGCCTCGATGTGGGTAAGTCCTGTTGGGGTTTGTGGAGAATAGCATAAACCCCGTTTTTATCAAAAATAAAGGAAAAGGGAAATGGATTTTTTCAATCAATTGGCTAAGGGTTTAAGTCAGGGTTGGAATACATGGCAAGAAATATCTTGGGCAGAAAAATGTCTATCTTGTCGTCAGCTTTCTAACATAGGCAAATTTAATAAAGCCATCCCTATTGCTGAACAAGCATTAGCCTTAGCTCAATCTCTTCACCCAGGCGATCATCAGAATGTGGCCCTGAGCCTGAATAACTTGGCAGAACTCTATAGAAACCAAGGACGCTATATGGAAGCTGAAGATATTTTCAAAAAGGCATTAGATATGTGGCAACGCCTATCTAATGCCGATCATTGTGGTGTAGCACTGGGTCTGAGTAACTTGGCAGCAGTCTACAGAGAGCAAGGACGTTACACGGAAGCTGAAGCTTTCTGCATACAGGCCTTAGAGATGAGAAAACGTCTATTAGACCTCTCCAACAATTCTGGTGGGGTAGTAGGCATCCTGCCTGCCTTTGGCAGGCTTTTCTCGAATCGTGATGTGGCAATGAGTCTGAATAACTTGGCAGAACTCTACAAAGACCAAGGACGCGACGAGAAAGCTGAACTTCTCTCCCTAGAGGCGTTAGAGATGTGGCAACGCCTATTTACAGGCGACTATCCTGACGTAGCAACCAGTCTTGATAACTTGGCAGCACTCTACTACTACCAAGGACGTTACCGTAAAGCTGAACCTCTCTGCATACAGGGGTTAGAGATGAGAAAACGCCTATTTAATGGCGAACATCTTGATGTAGCACTGAGTTTGAATAACTTGGCAGGACTCTACGGACAGCAAGAACGCTACACAGAAGCTGAAGCTTGTTTCAAACAGGCATTAGAGATGTGGCAACGCCTATATAATGGCGACCATCCTGGTTTAGCAAACAATCTGAATAACTTAGGATCATTCTACCAAACCCAAAGACGCTACAGTGAAGCTGAACTTCTCTTGCAACAGGCATTAGAGATGTTCCAACGGCTATTTACAGGCGACAATCCCAATGTGGCAGCCAGTCTCAATGCCTTGGGATTACTTTTAGAGGCTACGAACCGTTCTCAAGCAGCGTTTGAAAAAATGCACCAAGCCATCGAAATGGAAACTCGCTTAATCCGTCGTAATTTTGCCTTTAGTTCAGAAAAAGAAAGACTGCAATCTATTAAAAATAATAGACCTAGTTTTTATATTTTTCTCTCCTTAGTTTCTCAATATTTCTCCAACTCTCCCGCAGAAGTCAGACTTGCCTTAGATGTAATTCTCAAACGCAAATCTATGACGGCGGCGGCGCTAGCTGCGTTTAACTTTGCCATCCACAGTCAACGCTATTCCCACCTCAAACCCCAGTTTAATCGCCTTCGTTCTTTGCAAGAACAACTGTTTCACCGCACCAATAACCCTCCCCTTCCAGATTCAGAAAAACCCATAGAACTTTATCGCACTCGTTTGGGAGAGTATCAAAAAGATATTGCCAAATTAGAACAACAATGTCAACAATTAGAAAAAGAACTCGCCACCCAAGTTCCTGAAATTCAACTGCAAGATCAAACTGTAGATCGTCGGGCGGTTGCGTTGGAATTACCCGCCAATGCCGTATTAGTGGAATATGTGCGGTTTAATCGCTATGATTTTACAGCCACCAAAGGTCAAAACTGGAAATCTGCCGAATATTGGGCATTTATTTTACCCGCCGAAGATTCCGAGGCGGTGCAGATGATTTCATTAGGTGAAGCCCAACCCATTGACGAGTTAATTGAAAAAGTGCGTCAAGTTTTAGAATTAAAAACTCCTTCAAAACAAGGAAAGGGCAATAAAAAGGGTACTCTTTTCAAGAAGTATCAATATAACCCCCAATATCCCAACGCCCTACGCGAAAAAATCTTTACTCCTCTCCTTTCAATTCTGCAACCTTACCAAAACATTTTTATCGCCCCAGATTCCCAATTAAGCCTGATTCCCTTTGGCGTTTTGCCCGTCGATGAAACCGGCGAACAGTTATTAAGGGATAATTATCAAATCAGTTATCTCAGTAGTGGCAAAGATGTTTTAAGATGGAAACTGGAGACAGACCGTAAAGCCTCCGAATCCTTAATTATTGCCAATCCTAATTTTGACTATCCTCAACCCCCTTCGACCAAACCCAAAACAGAAGGTTTATCTCAATCTGGTGCTAACTCACACAGTACAAAACCCGTTTTTCACAGTCTATCCTCAAAGGAATTTGACCCCCTTCCCGAAACAGAAACCCTAGCGAAAAGCATCGCGGAAAAATTAGCCATTCCCAATCTCTATTTAGGCGATGAGGCCGTAGAAACGCTGTTCTCTCAAACAGCCTGTCCGCGAATTTTATTAATTGCCACGCATGGCTATTTTGAACCAGAAAGTCCCTATATTCGCTTGACCCAAGAATTGCTCAACTGTCCTTCCGAAGAGGAAGAAAACCTCTTAGCAAAAAATCCAGATTTAGTCAATCCGCAATTGCTGATGGCAATGGAAAATCAAGCGGTAACTTGTGTGGCACAAGGCAAAGAAAATAGCGCGGAATGGTTAAGAAACTTTGTCCAGAAAGTCTCAGAACAATATAAAATATCTCCTGCACTCAACCTCACGGAAAACCCCTTAGATCGCTTTGCCGTGGCCCCGGCTAATAATGCCATGATTCGTGCGGGTTTAGCCTTTGCTGGGGCAAACACTTCGCGACAAGGGCAAACCTTACCCAAGGATGCGGGGAAAGGATTATTATTAGCTCAGGATGTGGCCGAGATTGATTTATGGGAAAATGAAGTAACGATTTTAATTGCTTGTCAGACAGGCTTGGGAGATGTGCAATTAGGAGAGGGAGTTTTTGGGCTGCGGCGTGCCTTTGCGGTGGCGGGATGTAAAGCTTTAATTATGAGTTTGTGGTCGGTGCCTACCCGCGCTTCTCTGTTGTTAATGGATCGGTTTTTAAGTGATGTTGAGCGGGGTTTAGGTAAGCGAGAAGCTTTATTAAAGGCTCAATCTTATATTCGCACACTTACGATTCAGGAGTTACAAAAATTGCCTTTAGGTCGCGATATTGTCGATGAGTTTATTGATAAAAAAGTTATTTCAGAGGAGTTTATTGAGGCTAACCCCGATTATCAATTGTTATCTCATCCCTATTTTTGGGGTGCATGGATTTCTCAGGGGGAAATGTAGAATGTCGCGTTGAGGGGCGGGAGATTCGGCTATTGGTGTCAACTTCAGACTCAAAACCATAGGAAATGTCGCTTGTAGTTGAGTCTAGATCCCCCTAAATCCCCCTTAAGAAGGGGGACTTTGAGTAATTTTAGTCCGCCCCACAATGGATTTTAACTAAGAGTGGAACAGGCATCTTGCCTGTCTTATTTCTTAGTCCGCGAAGGCGGACTTCGTTTGTGTAGACGCGGTTTCAACCGCCGAGGATCTTGATATGACTTCTTAAAATCCCATCGCTCCAGCTACTGCATCCAAAGTCGGAGCAATGCCGCTTTTAAATAGATTGTTGCTGTGATTAATTGCCGTATCCGGGTCTTTCAAACCGTTACCAGTCAGCACGCAAACCACTGTCGCCCCAGTCGGAACAAGGTCTTTTACCTTCAGCAAACCGGCCACAGAAGCTGCACTCGCAGGTTCGCAGAAAATCCCTTCCTCGGATGCTAACAAACGGTAAGCGTCGAGAATTTCGGCGTCGGTGACTGCAGCAAAACTGCCGCGGCTGGCTTCGGAAGCAGAGATCGCCTGTTTCCAGCTAGCGGGGTTGCCGATCCGAATTGCCGTCGCTAGGGTTTCTGGGTTCGCCACTGCTTGGCCCGTTACCAAAGGCGCAGCCCCGGCTGCTTGAAATCCCATCATCTGCGGCAAGCGCGAACATTTTCTAGCTTGGTGGTATTGACAAAAACCCATCCAGTATGCTGTGATGTTTCCCGCATTTCCTACGGGAATGCACAGCCAGTCGGGGGCGTCGCCTAAAGCGTCCACCACTTCAAAAGCTCCGGTTTTCTGACCTTCCAAGCGGTAAGGATTGACGGAGTTGACTAATGTCACGGGATAATTGACAGCCATTTCGCGGACAATTTCTAAAGCTCGATCGAAATTTCCGCCAATCGAAATTACCTCCGCACCGTAAAGCAAAGCTTGCGCCAACTTGCCCAAAGCCACGTAACCTTCGGGAATCAACACAAAAGCTCGCATTCCCCCGCGTCGGGCGTAGGCGGCCGCCGAGGCCGAAGTATTGCCGGTACTGGCGCAAATTACTGCTTTGGCACCTGCTTCCTTCGCCTTGGAAATCGCCATTGTCATCCCCCGGTCTTTGAAACTACCAGTGGGGTTGAGGCCGTCGTATTTCACCAGGACGCGCACGTCTCGACCGATGAGTGAGGCGATCGCAGGTGCTGGAATCAGGGGAGTATTGCCCTCTTGGAGAGTGACTACCGGCGTGGTTTCCGTCACCGGCAGGTAGGGGCGATAAGCTTCGATCAAGCCCGGCCAGCCGTAGCGTTTCGGCGAGGCTGCGCGGGCAGCGGAGTTAACAGCAGAGTCAGTAGCAGGTAGAATCAGGGTCACGATGTCAAGGGTTTTAGGCAATGGCCGAAGAATTTACACTAATTTTAGCTCGATCGGTTAATTTGATGTTTAATACGATCGGTTCAGGTTAAAGTATCTTAATGGTGTGAGTAAGTAGAAATGTCTACACAATTACTGATGTCAAATAGTTCATCCACTCTTTCGAGACCTCAAACCGAGGCTAGCAATTCCGAAATGGCTAGTTCTTCGGTTCGATCGACCAGTTTTGCCTGCAAAGTAGATTCGGTGAAGTGCCCGTACCAAGCCGATCAGCAAGTTAAGTTCCTGCACCTGCAAGCGGAAATCGACTCCTTGCTGCTGCAAGTGCAAAGCCTCAAACAGCAACGCTCGATCGCTGGCTTGCCGGCTCTCGACCCAATTTCTGGTAGCAACAGCAATTAGCAGACAACAGCCGCTAATGCTAACTGTGCTGCCCCTGTGTTATCGGGAAATTGGGTTTAAAACCCCGTCCTTCCAGGACGGCTTTAATTTCTTAAACCCATTCCCAAAAATCAGGGAATTGCTGGTTTTTGTAGTGTAGTATGTATACTATAAAAGTCAAGGTTAAACTCGCAACGCCCTCGTGAAACAGGGACTCAGACACACTTTTAGGCGTAAACCGGGGGACAAAGAGCGGCGAAAACTCTCAAAACAGCTAGGGGCTTAATACAGCCTCATAACCAGAAAAAAAAACAATTCACTTTTTTTAGATAGGGTAGGGCATACCCGAATTCTAGGTCAATATCCTAGTACGCTTTTGGAGATAGGCCCTCTGGGGTGACTGCGAATCGGGCTCGTTAATTGGTAGGATTTCTACGGTTAAAAGGTTTGAGTATTGCCGCAAGGACGTAGCACTTAAAGGTTAGTCGCTGAATTAAGAATCCCCACACCTTTAGGTTGGGGAGTGTCAAAAAAACAAAGGTTTTGCTACCCGCAGTATTTTTTGCCAAAAGTGCTAGAAATTCCTAACTGCGGATAGCTATCGCTAGCATTTGCTAAAACGCGCTTGCCTACTGCTCAACTCGTCTGCCACAAGCTGGCAACGAGCTGACATTTTATTGCGCTTTTTTATGGCGCTAATTTGTTAAGCCATCCTCATGGCATACGGAGAATCGAAATCTATTTATGACAGCATCGATCGAAAAACCACTAAATTTGACATCCGCAAGTGACACCTCCAACTTGCGCCTCAAAGATATTCTCAAAACCCTGCCGCGGGAAGTGTTCGTCAAAAACCCCCGCAAAGCTTGGACAAAAGTCATCGTCAACGTTTTGTTAGTTGCTGTCGGTTACTGGGGCTTAGCAGTATCGCCTTGGTATCTACTGCCCCTGATGTGGATTTTCACAGGCACCGGATTAACCGGTTTTTTTGTGATCGGCCACGACTGCGGCCATCGGTCATTTGCTAACCGCCGCTGGGTCAATGATTTAGTCGGACATCTCGCATTCCTGCCGTTAATTTTCCCGTTTCACGCATGGCGGCACGGACACAATTACCACCACAAGCATACCAACAAAATTGGCGAGGATAATGCTTGGCAGCCGATGACAGCAGAAGACTACGCTGGCGCGTCCAAGCCTTTACAAATAGCTTATAGTCTAATATTCGGTCGGATGTGGTGGATCGGCTCGATCGCCCACTGGGCAAAAGTACACTTTATGTGGTGGCGCTTCAAAGGCAAACAGAAACAAGAACAAGTGCGGTTTTCAGTTTTTGTCGTTTTAATCGGTGCTGCGATCGGATTCCCGATTTTAATTGCAACCACAGGCATTTGGGGATTTGTCAAATTTTGGTTAGTGCCCTGGATGGTTTACCATTTCTGGATGAGCACTTTTACGATCGTTCACCACACAGCACCAGACATTTCATTTAAAGAACCCGAAGAATGGAACGAAGCCCAAGCGCAACTATCGGGAACAGTTCACTGCGATTATCCCCGCTGGGTAGAGTTTCTGTGCCACGACATTAACGTCCACGTTCCCCACCACCTTTCAACTGCTATTCCCTGGTACAATTTGCGCCTCGCCCACAGCAGCTTAAAGGAAAATTGGCAAGATCATCTCTACGAAACAGAATTTTCTTGGTCTTTAATGAAGCGGATTGCCGACAACTGTCACCTATACAATCCGGCTGGCGGCTATCAAACATTGCAGGAATTTAACGCTAAAAACAAGTAATTTTGAAACGGGATAAATCCCTAAACAACCCGGTTTTTTAAACAAAACCGGGTTTTTCGATATTACAATCCGTAGCCTTTGTAAGGTGAGGAATGCGTACCCTACTGTCAATATCACAATCCGTACCATTATTAAATCAGTAGACCTCTTGCAAAAATAACTAGGACGGATTGTGATATTGACAGTAGGGTACGCATTCCTCACCTTACAAAGGCTACGGATTGTAATATCGAAAAACCCGGTTTTGTTTAAAAAACCGGGTTGTTT